>JBDTIE010000259.1:0-12553 GCA_039936515.1 Rhodanobacter sp.
CGCATTGGCGGTCTTGCGCCCGCGGCGCAGGTCCGATTCGTCCACCACGTCGTCGTGCAGCAAGGTGGAGGTGTGGATGAACTCGATCACCGCCGCCAGCTTGATGTGCTGCTCGCCGTGGTAGCCGGCCGCGCCAGCCGCCAGCACATGCAAGGTCGGACGCAGGCGCTTGCCGCCACCGGCGACGATGTGGTCGGCGATCTGGTTGATCAGCAGCACGTCCGATGACAGCCGCGCGCGGATCAGGGCGTCGACGCGACGCATGTCACTGGCGGCCAGATCACGCACCTGGGCGAAATCGGCGGGGCGCACAGCGTCCTTGGGGCTCGAGTTCATGGCGATTTCATGACGACACAAGCGGTGATTATAGGGTGCACCTGCGATCCACACCGAGATGGCATGCCGCGTCTGCGGCGACGGAGAGCGTCCACCGGCGACGTATACTCTGCGCCGATGCATTCCCCCACCGTCGTGCGCCAGGCAAGCAAACTCAGCCGTCCGGAATTGCGCAGCGCGCTGACTCTGGCCTGTGTGATCAGCCTGCGTCTGTTCGGTTTGTTCCTGATCCTGCCGGTGTTTTCGCTGTACGCGAAGAACATGCCTGGTGCCACGCCGTTCATGATCGGCTTTGCGCTGGGCGTCTACGGCCTGGGCCAGATCCTGCTGCAGATCCCGCTGGGGCTGCTTTCGGACCATATCGGGCGCAAGCCGGCCATCAGCCTTGGTCTGGTGCTGTTTGCCATCGGCGGGGTGATTGCCGCGCTCTCACACACGCTGACCGGCATCGCCATTGGCCGCACGGTGCAAGGCATGGGCGCGGTGGCGGGCGCCGGTATTGCACTGGCCGCGGACCTCACCTCCGATGAAAACCGCAGCAAGGTGATGGGCATCATTGGTGTGTCCATCGGGCTGGCGTTTCTGCTGGCGCTGATCCTGGGGCCGCCGCTGGAAGCGGTGCGCGGCCTGTCGGGGCTGTTTGCCGCCACGTCCATCCTGGCGCTGGCGTCGCTGCTGCTGCTGTGGCTGATCGTGCCCACGCCGCAGGTCGCGCGGGCGCCGGCGGCAGCGGGCCTTGCGCAGGTGCTGGCGATGCTGGGCGATGCACGCATGCTGGTGTTGAACGGCTCGGTTTTCTTCCTGCATGCACTGCTTACCGCCAGTTTCGTTGGCTTGCCGCTGTTGCTGGCCAACCGCTTGCACCTGCCGGTGGCCGAACATTGGCACCTGTACCTGCCGGTGATGGTGATTGCCGCCTTGGTGATGGGCGCGTCCATGCGGCACATGCGTGAGGTGGCGCAGAGCCTGCGCGTGGTGATGGTGTGCGTGGTCGGCATCGGCCTGGCGCTGCTGGGTTTTGCGTTTTCCTCCAGCCACCTGCTGGCCTTTGCCGCGGCGGCGACGGTGTTCTTTTCCGCGTTCAACCTGCTGGAGGCGGCGCTGCCAAGCCTGGTGTCGCGACTGGCGCCGGCGCATTTGCGTGGTGCGGCGATGGGAGCGTATTCCACCAGCCAGTTTCTCGGCGCGTTTGTCGGCGGCACGCTGGGCGGCATCGCGCTGGGTCGGGTGGGCGCCGATGGCGTGTTCGTCTGGGCCGCTGCGTTGACGCTGTTGTGGCTGCCGTTGGTGGTGTTTGGCGCGCGTCGTATCGGCACGCGCTCGGCCGCCCGCACCGAGGCCGCTTAGCCGCGCCGCCGTACCCAGCCGGCGTAGGCCGGCGCCACAGGCTTACACACGGCGGTGGTTTGCCCCGGCCGTACGCTGCTGGTTCCACGTTATGATAGCCAGCCTGATCCCACCTCCGGCCGACGCTGCGCAGCACGGCCGCCCAGCACAGGAATTCCCATGGCACGAGGCGTCAACAAAGTCATCCTTGTCGGCAATCTGGGTGCGGATCCGGAAACCCGGTTCACGGCCGCCGGCATGGCCATCTGCAACCTGCGCCTGGCCACCACCGAGGCGCGCACGGACAAGCAGAGCGGCGAGAAGCAGGAACACACCGAGTGGCACCGCGTGGTGCTGTTCGGCAAGCTTGGCGAGATCGCCAACGAGTACCTGAAGAAGGGCCGGCAGGTCTATATCGAAGGCTCCATCCGCTCGAGCAAGTACACCGGCAAGGACGGCGTGGAGAAATACAGCACCGAGATCATCGCCAACGACATGCAGATGTTGGGCGGCGGTGGCGGCGGCGGCGAGGGCGGCGGCGGTTTTCAGGCGCGCAACCAGGGAGGCGGTCAGCGCCAGGGCGGCGGTTATGCCGATGCGCCGCGCGGCGGCGAGGGCAGGCCGGCACCGGCGGCGCCGGCGGACAACGGCTTTACCGATGACGAAATCCCGTTCTAGACGACGCACACCACGACGTATGCATGAAGCCCGCCTCATCGCGGGCTTCATGCTTTTGCGTGGGCGCGGGCACGAGCACGGACCCTGTCGCTGTCAGTGCGCCGGCGAGCAGACGGCTCGCCGCGCCTGCCAGCCACGTGCGCAACATGCCAGAATGAACAAGTCTTGCCTGGCATGGCCGTAGCCCACTGCACATGAAATGGAATGGATTCATCCGCTGGCGTACCGTCGGCCTGTTACTGGCGGTGCTGGTCATCGTCGGCTTGCCGTATGTGGTCACACGCGTCAACTCGCGCGAAACCCAGGCAGCCATTGCCTGGGTGAACCAGTCCACCGCCGTGAAGTCGCGCACCTTCCGCATCGCCTTCGCGGTGCAGGACAGTGAAGCGGCAATCTATCGCTTGTTGATCGGCGACACCGACGCCAATACGCTGGCGCGCGTGCAACGCGCCGCGCGCGACGGTCGACCGCTGATCGACGAGCTGCGGCGCATGACTCGCTACAACCCCGACCAGCAACTGCTGATCGGCGCGCTGGAGAGCAACGTCAACGGCCGCATCACGCTGATGAACCAGGCGCTGACGCGACTGCGTGCGCATGACCAGGCGGGCGCACGGCAGTCGCTGCGAGACGCCGAGGACCTGTTTGCCATCGACGGCCCCATCGCCGCCATCGTTGGCAAGGAGGAGTCGTTGTTGCGCGCGCGGCAGAAGACCGCCGATGCGCAGTCGTTCAACGGCAGGTTGGTGCTGGCGCTGAGCGCCCTGGCGCAGCTTCTGCTGCTTGGGATCATCATCGTCGCGTCCGAAAAGCAGATTGGCCGGCGGGTGCTGGCCGAGACGCGCGAGGGTCGCGCCGTGTTGCGTGCGCAGATGATCCTGCAGGCGGTGCGCGAACCCATCGGTCTGTTTGATTCGAGCCTGAACGCGTTGTTTGTCAACGCGGCCTTCAGTCAAATGTACGGTCTGGAGGGCGATGCGCACGACCAGAAACTGGCCACGATGGGCAATGGGGCGTGGAGCGACAGCGCGCTGCTGCAGCGACTGAGCGATGTCCTGCTGCGCGATCGCGAATTGTGGGACTACGACCTGACCCAGCGCACCGCTGACGGCGTGACCCGGCGCGTGGTCATCAACGCCAGTCGCCTGCAGCAGGGTGCGGGCGAGACGCCGGCGCTGCTGTTGACGGTCAGCGACATCACTGCCCGTGCCATGGTCGAGCAGGAGGTCAACGCGCTCAATCGCCAGCTGGAAGGCAAGGTCACGCAGATCTCCGACGTCAACCGTGAACTGGAGGCCTTCAGTTATTCGGTATCGCACGACTTGCGCGCGCCGCTGCGGCATATCTCCGGCTTCTCGCAAAAGCTGGCGCAGCACCTGGGCGAGGACATTGACGACAAGGCCAGGCACTACATCGAGGTGGTCAGCACCTCCGCGCAGCGCATGGCCCGGCTCATCGACGACCTGCTGGTGTTCTCGCGCCTGGGCCGTGGCGCGCTACGCCTGCAGGCGGTGGACATGCAATCGCTGGCTGAGGAGGCGTGCGCGCTGGCCGAGTCGGAGGTGCCGGACCGGCGCATCGTGTGGCAGCGCGGCACGCTGCCGATGGTCATCGGTGACGAGAACATGTTGCGCACGGTGTGGCAGAACCTCACCAGCAACGCGGTCAAGTACACCGGCCAACGTGAGGTTGCCCAGATCCAGATCAGTGCCAGCCAGGGCGGCAATGGTGACTATGAGTTCACGGTATCGGACAATGGCGCCGGTTTTGACATGCAATATGCCGACAAGCTGTTCGGCGTGTTCCAGCGTCTGCACCGCGCCTCGGAGTTTCCCGGCAACGGTATCGGATTGGCCAACGTGCGCCGTATCATTGCGCGCCACGGCGGACGGGTCTGGGCCGAAGCGGAACCCGACAAGGGTGCTCATTTCCACTTTTCACTTCCGGCCACCGACCTGGCTGGTGCATCGACCAAGGGCAAATCATGAACAAGCAGGAGCTGCGCACCATTTTGCTGGTCGAAGACAGTCCGGCCGACGCGGAGATGACCACCGACGCGCTTTCCGACGCGCACCTGGCCAACCCGGTGATCCACGTCGAAGATGGCGTGGAGTGTCTGGACTACCTGTACATGCGCAACGCGTGGGCGAACCGCACTCCGGGAGACCCGGCAGTGGTGCTGCTGGACATCAAGATGCCGCGCATGAATGGCCTGGACGTCTTGAAGGCCATGCGCAATGACGACGCGATGCGGCGCATCCCGGTGGTGATCCTGTCCTCCTCGCGCGAAGAAAGCGACCTGGCCCGCAGTTGGGACCTGGGCGCCAACGCGTACGTCATCAAGCCGGTGGACGCAGACCAGTTCTTCGAAGCGGTGCGCACCCTGGGTCAGTTCTGGGCAGTGCTCAACCAGGCGCCCGAGCAGGAATGACGCCGGCCGCGGTCGGCGCCGGAAGCGCGACGTCGCAACACGCACAGGCGGCGCCCGGAGCGCCGCCGCAGGGGAAGGGAATGGCCGACAGCCAGCAATCCGGAGAGTCCGTCATCCGCATCCTGCAGGTGGAGGACAGCGCGTTGGACGCGGAGCTGGTGCTTGCGGAGCTGGACCGTGATGGCCTGAAATACGAGGTGCGGCTGGTCGACGACGCCAAAGGCTACCTTGCCGAACTGGAAGCCTTCGTCCCCCACATCGTGTTGTCGGACCTCAGCGTGCCGGGCTTTTCCGGCAACAGCGCGCTGGCACTCTTGCGCGAGCACGACGAGGATTTGCCGTTCATCTTCGTCTCGGCCACCCTGGGCGAGGACGCGGCCATCGCCGCGTTGCGAGAAGGCGCGACCGACTACATCCTCAAGCAGAATCCCGCGCGGCTGGCCAGCGCCGTGCGCCGCGCGTTGCGCGAGGCTGCCGCCAAACGCGAGCGCAAGCGCACCGAAGCCGAGCTGGTGCGCACGCAACGTTTTGAAAGCCTGGCCATGCTCGCTGGCGGCCTCAGCCACGATTTACGCAACCTGTTGCAGCCGCTGTTGCTGGCCGGCGACAGCCTGCAGGACTATGGCGACGATCCGCGACTGGAACGTCTGGGCAAGCTGGTGCGCGACTGCGGCAAGCGCGGCCTGGAAATGGTGCAGTCCATGTTGTCTTTCGCTCGCGGCGGGCGGCGCGCGGAACAGGTACGCCTGGGTTCGCTGTTCAGCGCCTTTGACCTGCTGATGCAGGGTAGTGTGCCGCGCGCGGTGGCCATGGAAACGGTGATCGACGACCCGGAGCTGATCTTCGAGGGCAATCACACCGAGCTGCAGCAATGCCTGCTCAACCTGTGTCTGAACGCCATCCAGGCCATGCCTGATGGCGGCAAGTTACGCGTCCAGACCAGCCACGCCGACCTGCCCTTGGACTTTTTCCTGGCTGGCGAACAGCCGCGCGTAGGCGAGTACCTGCGCATCAGTGTCATCGACAGTGGTCCGGGGATGGCAAAGGAGGTGCTCGAGCGGTTGTTCGAACCATTCTTCACCACCAAGGACACCGGCACGGGCTTGGGGCTCATGTCGTGCAAGCGCATCGTCGGCAACCACGGCGGCGTGATGCGCGTGGACAGTGTGCCCGGCCGCGGCACGCGGTTTGATCTGTACATCCCGCTGGAGGTATTGCTCGGCGAGGACACCGGGGGGGACAGCGAAAGCCTGGAAGGCGCCGCCGAGCGAGTGCTGGTGGTGGTGGAGGAAGCCGGCCAGCTCTCGCTGCTGGCGGACATGCTCGATGCCTACGGCTACCAGTCCAATCCGTGCCAGAGCGGAACTGCGGCGTTGCAGTGGATCGAAGCCTGCGGCCTGCCGGACCTGGTCGTGCTGGACGCGGACATGAACCTGTTCACTGGCGTGCGCACGATGGCAGCGCTGACCGAGCGCGGCTACAACGGTGCGGTGATCCTGCTGGCCCGACCGGAATCCCCGCCGGACCTGCACGAGCTCCCCCAGCTGGACCACCTGCACATCATCAACAAGCCGGTGACCACGCTGGTCCTGCTGCGCGCGTTGCGCAAGGCGCTGGACACGGATGCCGGAATGGACACGCTGCCCGGCGCCAAGACCTGAAGGCACGGAACCGCATGGCCGCGTAGGGTGGGCTTCGGCCCACCACTTGCGCGTCGACGTCGCCGCGAGCGGAGCCACGCGTTGGGGTTCGCGTTGCTCACCCCGCCCTACGCAAGCGTCAAGTCTGGCGTGGCACTCAGTCGATACCGAGTTTCTTGAGCTTGTAGCGCAGGGCGCGGAAGGTGATGCCGAGTTTGCGCGCGGCCGCGGTCTTGTTGTAGCGCGACTCCTCCAGTGCCTTGACGATGGCGCTGCGCTCGAGGTTGCTGATGTAGTCGTCCAGGCCGCCGTCCGCACCACTGGCGCTGCCTGGCGTGGCCTGCTCATGCATGCCGGCGGCATCTGGGTCGGCTCGCGTGCTCCGCTGAGGCAACATCAAGTCGTCGGTCTCGATGGTGTCTCCGTCGCACATGGCCATGGCGCGTTCCAGGATGTTCTCCAGCTCGCGCACATTGCCGGGAAAGTCGTACGCCGCCAGTGCCTGCTGTGCGGCCAGCGACAACTGCCCCGCCGCCTCGCCGCTCTTGGCGGCCAGCGCCGCCAGGATGAATGCCGCCAGCTGGGGCACGTCGCCGCGCCGCTCGCGCAGCGGGGGCACGCGCAGCTCGATGACGTTGATGCGATAGAACAGGTCCTGGCGGAACTGGCCCTGTTCCACCAGCTCGCCAAGATTCTTGTGCGTGGCCGACAGGATGCGCACGTCCACCGGGATTTCGTCGCGGCCGCCGATCGGGCGTACGGCTTTTTCCTGGATCGCGCGCAACAGCTTGACCTGCATGTGCAGCGGCAACTCGGCCACTTCGTCCAGGAACAACGTGCCGCCCTGCGCGGCCTGGAACAGGCCTTCCTTGTCTGCTCCGGCTCCGGTGAAGCTGCCTTTGCGGTGGCCGAAGAATTCGCTCTCCATCAGCTCCGACGGGATCGCGCCGCAGTTGACCGGCACGAACGGCCCGCCGGCGCGCGGACCCTGCTCGTGGATCAGTCGCGCCACCAGCTCCTTGCCCACGCCCGATTCGCCGGCGATGTATACCGGCGCCTGGTTGCGCGCCAGCTTGGTAATGGTCGAGCGTACCTGCGCCATCGCGCTGGAGTCGCCGATCAGCCGATTGCCGCTGTCGTCGGGTTTGGCGGCCGCGCCGCCACTGCGCCGTTCCTCGGCCAGGCGCAGCGAAGTACGCACCAGACCGCGCAGCATCTGGATGTCCACCGGCTTGGAGACAAAATCAAACGCGCCGGCCTTGAGTGCGTTCACTGCCGCATCAACGTTGCCGTAGGCGGTGATCATCGCCACCGGCGTGTCCGGGCAGGTGGCGGCGATCAGCTCGATGATTTCCTGGCCGTTGCCATCGGGAAGACGCATGTCGGTGAAACACAGGTCGTAGGTTTTCTCCGCCAGCGCGTGGCGCGCCTCCGCGACCGTACCTACAGCCTCCACCTGCAGATCCATCCGACCCAGCGTGATCGTCAGCAATTCGCGAATGTCGCGTTCGACATCAATGACCAGAACGGTCTGTGCAGTCATGGGCATCCGGGGCTGAGGCTGTAAATAACCTCGGAGGTTACTAGCGCGGCCCGAAAGGTCAACGCACCGCTGCCGCGGAAACCTCGGCGCTGTCGGCCGGGTTGCGCGCCGGTGGCGTCAGCACCAGGCGAAAACAGCTGCCGCCGCCGGCCACGCGGACGTATTCCAGCTCCGCCTGGTTGGCCTCGCTCATCTGCCGGGCCAGGTACAGGCCCAGGCCCGTGCCGTATTCGTGCGTGGTGTAGAACGGCTCGAAGATCTGCGCGGCCACCTTGGGCGCGATGCCGGGCCCGCGGTCGATCACTTCGAGGATGGGCACGCCGCGCTCGCCCTGGCGGGTAACCACCATCACCCGCGCCGGCTCGCCGGGCAGGCGCCCATAGCGCAGCGCGTTCTGCACAAGGTTCCACACCACCTGCTGCAGTTGCTGCGGGTCGGCCACGGCCGCCACGGGCACCGGGCTGTTGGCAATGGCGCGCAGTGAATCCGCGCCAGTGTCATTGCCCTGGCAATACTCCTCCACGAAGCCGTGCGCCCAGCGACCCAGGTCCAGCGTTTCCGGTCGCGAGCGCTCACGGCGCGAAAGCTGCAGGATATTCTCGATAATCTCGTTCAGGCGGATGCAGTGGTTGTTGATGATCTCCACCATGCGCTGGTCGGTGCTGTCCATGCTTTCGGATTCGGCCAGCAACTGCGCCGAGTAGCGGATGGCGGCCAGCGGGTTGCGGATTTCGTGTGCGATCGACGCCGACAGCCGGCCGAGCGAGGTCAACGTCAGTTCCTCGGCGCGGCGGGACAGCAGCGAGGTGTCATCCAAAAAGATGAGCACATGCGAGTCGTCGTTGGGCGCCAGGCGGGTGAAGCGCGGCACCACCTCGGGCACGCCGTCGGCCAGCTGGGTAGCGGTCTCGTCCAACTTGCCGGAAGTCATCCAGTGGTACAGCCGGCGCGACAGTTCCGGCGCCAGTTGTCCCAGGTCACGCTGGTCGGCACCGGGGTTGCCCATCAGCATCCACGCCGACTCGTTGATCTGGTGGATGTGGTTGGCGTCGTCCACCAGCAACACGCCGGTTTTCATGCGCCGGATGATCAGCTCGTTGACTTGTGACAGGTTCGCCAGATCCGTGCTGCGTTGCTCCGCCAGCGCCTCGGTGGCACGCAACTGCCGACCCAGCACGTGGCACAAGGTGGTGCTGGCGAAGTAAGCCAGGCCGAACAGGCCACCCTCGAGCAAGTCCCGGTCGCCCGGCGTGCCGCCCAGGGCGCTGGCGAAAAACGTGTGTCCGAGCACGCCCAGCGTGGCCAGCGAGGCAAAAAACAGCGAAAGCCGCAGCGGCAGGATCAGCGCGCCCACGCTCAGGTTCACCGCCAGCATCATCGCGATGCCGATGCGCGCGTCGTGCATCAGCACGACGGCGAGCACCGCGGCGAAGATATCCACCACCAGCGCGCTGGACACGGCCAGTTTTGCAATGGGCATACTGCGCCGGTTGAACAGCAGCATCAGCAGTGCAAACAGCACGTAGCCGATGGCCAGCGCGCGCGCAAACTGCGGCGCGCCCATGCGCAGCGTGTCGCCCGGCAGCATGCTGAATGCCAGCGCGGAATACACCACCGCCTGGATCAGCCGGAAGACATTGAGAAAGGACAGTTCGTGGCGGACCGCGACCGCGCCAGCGGGCACCGAATTGGCAAAGGACGTGCTGGACACTGGCTGCACCCTGTGGCGGTCTGCCCGGAGTATAGAATGCCATTGCCAGCGCGGGCGCCGCATGGGGTGGCCATTCGCGGACTGCGGCGAACGGTTTTGCGCCTGTCACCGGCGTCTTCCGCGCCGCTCGGGGCCCCGGTGCAGGCACGCCGCCCTTTCCATTGCCGCCGGCTTCCGCGAAAATGGGCGGCCGTACCACGCGGTTTGGCCGACGTGCGCCTTTTGCGCCGCCCTTGCAGCCGTTTTCTCCGACCCACGCGTCGTGCATGCGTGCGGCCTTTTTCTTTCCGTTCGCTCGAGGTATCGAATGAATTTCCACGAGTATCAGGCCAAAGAACTGTTCGCGCAGTACGGCATTGCCGTGCCACCGGGCAAAATCGCCAATTCACCGGATGCTGCCGTGGATGCCGCCAAGGCATTGGGCGGTTCGCAATGGATGGTCAAGGCGCAGATCCATGCCGGCGGCCGCGGCAAATCCGGCGGCGTCAAGTTCTGCAAGAACTTCGATGACGTGCGCGCGGCCGCAAAAGCCATGATTGGTACGCGCATGGAAACCTACCAGTCGGCCGGGCGCGCCCTGCCGGTCAACATGGTGCTGGTCACCGACGCCACCGACATTGCCCGCGAGTTGTACCTGTCGATCCTGGTCGATCGCGATTCCAAGGCCATTTCGTTCATCGCCTCCAAGCACGGTGGCGTGGACATCGAGCAGGTGGCGCGAGAGACGCCGCAGGACATCCACACCATCGTGGTGGATTTCGTCGAAGGCCTGCAGCCGTATCAGTGCCGCCAACTCGGGTTTGCGATGGACCTGAACCCGAAACAGGTCAACCAGCTGACCAAGATCATGCTGGGGCTGTACAAGCTGTTCAACGAAAAGGACCTGTCGCTGATCGAGCTCAACCCGCTGGCCGTGCTGGAAGACGGCAACCTTGCGGCGCTGGATGGCAAGGTCAATTCGGACGACAACGCCGAGTACCGGCACCCGGACCTGGCCGCGATGCGCGACCTGACCCAGGAAGACGCCGCCGAAGCCGCCGCGCAGCAGAGCAATCTCAACTACGTGACCATGGAGGGCAATATCGGCTGTATGGTCAACGGCGCCGGTCTGGCGATGGCGACCATGGACGTGATCAAGCTGGCAGGCGGCGAGCCGGCCAACTTCCTGGATGTGGGCGGTGGCGCCACCAAGGAGCGCGTGACCGAGGCATTCAAGCTGATCACCTCCTCGGACAAGGTGCGCTGCATCCTGGTGAACATTTTCGGCGGCATCGTCCGCTGCGACATGATCGCCGAGGGCATCATCGCCGCGGTCAAGGACGTGGGCCTGAAGATCCCGGTGGTGGTGCGCCTGCAGGGCACCAACGTCAAGAAGGGTCGCGAGTTGCTGGCCAATTCCGGCCTGGCGATCACGCCGGCCGACGACCTCAACGACGCCGCGCACAAGGCCGTGGCTGCCGCCGCTTAATCACGTTGCGGGAGCGCTTCCGGTCGCGCGGCCGCGGTAGCGGCGCGGCGACTTGATCGCTCCCACGGGAACACATTCGAGGATTGATCCATGAGCGTTTTGGTCAACAAAGACACCAAGGTGATCGTGCAGGGCTTCACCGGCCAGCAGGGCACCTTCCACGCGCAACAGGCGCTGGACTACGGCACCAAGGTGGTTGGCGGCGTCACCCCGGGCAAGGGTGGCCAGCAGCATATCGGGCTGCCGGTGTTCAACTCGATGGACGAGGCCGTCGACGCCACCGGCGCCGATGCTTCGGTCATCTTCGTGCCGCCACCGTTCGCGGCCGACTCCATCCTGGAGGCAATTGACGCCGGCATCCGCGTGATCGTGGCCATCACCGAAGGCATCCCGGTACTGGACATGTTGCGTGTGAAGAACGTGCTGCAGCAGCATCCGGAAACCATCCTGATCGGGCCGAACTGCCCGGGCATCATCACTCCCGGAGAGTGCAAGATCGGCATCATGCCCGGTCACATTCACCAGAAGGGTCGGGTTGGCGTGGTCTCGCGCTCGGGCACGCTGACGTACGAGGCGGTGTTCCAGACCACCAATGAGGGCTTGGGCCAGAGCACCGTGATCGGCATCGGTGGCGATCCGATCAACGGCCTGAGTTTCATCGACTGCCTGAAGCTGTTCCAGGACGACGAGCAGACCGAGGGCATCATCATGGTCGGTGAGATCGGCGGCAGCGCCGAGGAAGACGCGGCCGAGTTCATCAGCGAGTACGTGACCAAGCCGGTGGTCTCGTTCATCGCCGGCGCCTCGGCCCCGGCCGGCAAGCGCATGGGCCATGCCGGCGCGATCATCTCCGGCGGCAAGGGCACGGCCGCGGCCAAGTTCGCGGCTCTGGAAAAGGCCGGTGTCACCACGGTGAAGTCACCGGCGGACCTGGGCAAGGCGCTGGCGAATTTGATGAAGTAAGCCGCGGTCCGGGCTTGGAGGAAGGGCCGCGCATGTCGCGGCCTTTTTTTGCGCCTGGTCTTTTCGCGAGACTCATTGTTGCCCCACTATGATGGCGGCCCCCACATCACAACGACACGTCATGTTCCCAACGCTACGCCTGGCCATGGCCCAGTTTGATTTCCCGGTGGGCTCGGTGTCCGCCAACGCGAAGAAGGTGCGGGATCTGATGGCGCAGGCGCGATCAGGCGATGCGGCATTGGTGCTGTTCCCGGAACTCACGCTCAGCGGATATCCGCCCGAAGACTTGCTCATCCGTCCCAGCTTCCTGCAGGCGTGCGCGTCCGAGCTCAATGCGTTGGCATCGACGACCGATGGAATCGTCGCCGTCCTCGGCCATCCGTACGACGAGGGTGAGCTGTACAACGGCGCCAGCGTGCTGCGCGAGCGTCAGGTCGAATGCACCGCAACCAAGCAG
>JBDTIE010000260.1:0-10730 GCA_039936515.1 Rhodanobacter sp.
CGCTGCCCACCGAGGCATCCAGCTGCGACACGTTCACCGCATCGGTCGCCTCCGTGCCCGCGGCCACGTTGGTGATCTGCCGCTCCGCACCGGTGTCGCCCACCGATACAGTGTTGTCGCGCTCGGCTACCGAACCTGCGCCCAATGCAACTGAAAACACGCCCTGCGCATCCGCACTGGCACCCAAGGCGGTAGCGGCGAGTCCGGCACTGCTGCCGTAGCCCACTGCACTGGCGAACTGACCTTGCGCCTGACTGAAGCCGCCCAAGGCGATCGCGTTTGATCCGCTCGCGCTGGCCAGCAAACCTGCGGCCAATGACTGGTCGCCACCGGCACTGGCACCCACGCCAAGCGCGGCTGAAGCGAAGCCAGTGGCTTGTGCGCTGGCGCCGACCGCCGTGCCCAGTTCGCCTGCTGTGGTGTTCACCGGGTTGCCATCGGCATCGGTGATCTGCGCGTCACCATCCGACGTCACCGCGGTGCCGCCGATAGCCACGCCACTGGCACCAATCGCCTGTGCGTTGGCACCGATGGCCGCGCTGTTGATTGAAGCTGCCGATGCGCTGTCGCCGGCTGCGATTGCCCGATCTCCATTGGTGTTGGCGCCATTGCCGAATGCCGCGCTGCCCACCCCATATGCGCTGCTGCCGGCGCCGATGGCCGTCGCATCCGTGTCAGCGGCAAAACTGTTGTAGCCGTAACTTGCACTGCGTGCGCCGGCCGCGACCGAATTGGCCCCTCCGGCGGTGGCGTGCTGTGCGGCGGCCAAGGCCGTTTCGTCGGCGCTGCCGTCGGCCTGGAACAGCCGCGTGGCGCCCTGCAACTGCGACACGTTCACCGCATCCGTTGCTGCCGTGCCGGCAGCGACATGCGTGATACGGCGCTCCGCTCCGGTTGCGCCCACCGACACGGTGTTGGCTTCATTGGCCAACGAACCCGCTCCCAGCGCTACGCTGTTGGCTGCATTGGCTTCGCTGCCCGCGCCGAGCGCCAGGGCGTTGGTCGCCGACGAAAGCGCGCCGGCACCAAGGGCGACACCGTAGCGCTGCAGCGCCCGCGCGTACCAGCCACCGGAAAAGCTGTAGTCGCCGGCAGCGTTGCTGAACGCGCCAAAGGCACTGCCACCACGGCCGGCCGTGCTGCGCCAGCCAAACACTGTGCCGACGTCGCCTATGGCGCCGTCACTACCGCCGGGACGGTCGGGTATGGCGCTGGCAACGCTACGGATGGCCTTGGAACCCGGATTGGCGGCATGCGCAGGCATCGCGCCAAGCGTCAACATCAAAGCGGCGGCGAAAGGCGCTGCAATTGCGCCGACGCGCGTGCGCGCGCCCTTGCCGTTGGTCTTGGCCAGCTCACTGGCGACCACGAGTGTTCCCAGCGACTTGTTCCAAACCTTGCTGTAGATCCTGTTCACTGAAACCTCCGAGGTGCCGCGATTCGGTCCGCTTGGTGAACCGCCGCGCTACCGATAAATGATTGGACGTGCCGCGAGCGCCGTTGCGCGTCGGGCACATGCTCGAGTTGTCGCCGTGACCTGGCCGAAGCCGTGGTCACGCGGATCACGCACGGCCGGTGTGGGTCCGTGCGTGATCGCCGTTCGTCGTGAAACTACCTGGCGGTACCTTGCACGCTCACCCCTGAGTACGCGGTCTCACCCACCACCAGGATGTAGTAGGTGCCGGATGCCGGGCGCACCATCACGATCGATTCGCTGTTGCTGCGGTTGTGCTTGGACATGCGATCGTTCGTGGTCGGCGTGGGTTCGGCACCAAGCTTCAGGTACAGCGAGACATCCCCGCTGCCGCCGAAGGTGCGTACGTTCACGCTGGTGGTGCCGGAAGGGACAACGAGCTTGTACATCTTGCTGCTGCCAGCTGCGCCGCTTTGGCCACCGACCGCAACGCCGTTTGCCAACTCGGTGGCGCCGGGCACGCCGGGGCCGCCAGATGAACCCCAGGCGGTGTACTGCTTCTGCGTTTCGGCATCGGTGAGGCACGCATTCAGACTGCTCGCCTGACCGGCCGTAATCAGCCCGCTGCTGGCCAAGCCGGCGGCATAGTTGTGGATCGCACTGCGGTAGGCACCCACCGAAGCCGCCGCGCCGGCCAGGATCTTGGCATTGGCAACGACGTTGGCGCCTACCACGATGCCGCCCGGTACCCAGGTCGGAATGCCGGTGTTGCAGGCAAGCAGCGCTTGGCCACCACCGTTCAACTTCCAGCCCTCATCGGCAAACAAGGCAGGCGTCAGATCCAGGTCAATCTGACCGGCCAGGTCCGCACTGATCGCGTACTCCATGATCGCGTTGGGCGTCAGCCGCGTGTCGTAATGAGAAAACGACGAGCCTTGGGCCAGCACAACCGGCGCATAGATCTGCACGTTGCCGGCGGCGTCGGTGCCCGCCAGCGAATCACCGATCTTCAAGCCCAGCGCGAGACTGGCGGCGTTGGCCTTGAACGTGGCGCCGTCGGCTTGGGTCACGCTGATGACCGGGATGGTGATCGTCGGGTCATCGCCACCGGGGATGATGGTGCCCGGCGCATTGTTGGCGATGATCATGCCGGTGGCGCCGGCAGCCTGGGCATTGCCGGCCTTCACCACGAACCCGCAGCTCCCGCGGTCGACGATGGCAATGTGACCGGCGATTTGTGCGGCGTTGTCCAGCGGTACGCATGCTTCGGCGTTGGTCGCGGTGCCGGCGGCATTGGCGCCGGACGCAACTGCCACGCCACCGCTGAAGTTCGCCGGCGAGGCGGCCGGTCCAAAGGACGCCTGGTTGAACGCGTAGTCACCAACGATCGCCGCCGGTGCACTGACGTGCAGCAGCAGTGGCTTGCCCAGGGCGAGCGGGGCCTCGGCCTTGACCTGCGCGCCGGTGAACACCAGATGCCCGTCGTTGAGTGCCGAGGTCACCCGCTGGGCCGGCGTCATGCTGTACCAGGACTGGTTCTGCGTGTTGTCGAAAACAAAGGTCGAGTAGATGTCCTGCCGCCCGACACCATCGTTGCCCGCCAATGGCAGGCCGGTGGTGAGATTGCCGAAGCCCGAGAAGCCCAGGCCGTGGGCCATTTCATGCAAGACCACGTTGAGGAAGTCGATGGACCCGGCCGGCTGCTTGCCGTCCAGCCCGAAGTACCAGGACGAACCCTCCAGACAACCGGTCGAACCCAGGGCGCCGTTAAACCGCGCGCGGATATCAGCCGCGCCGGGATTGGCTTCTTCGTTGGCCAGTGCGTCGAACAACGCAGAGTGGTACCAGGTGTTGGCCAACGCACCGGTCGGCGCGGGTGCAGCGAACGAGAAGATGTTGGTGGTACCGGCAGAGCCGAGCACGCCCGAGGTTGCATCGCAGGAGAGCTTGGCGAAGCTTGCACTCACCGTGATCGGGATGTTGCTTTTCAGTACCGCGCCCCATATGTCGGCCGCGAAGCCGAACACGATGCGCGCCTGCTCACCGCGCGTGACGCCCGGGTTGCCGCCCACCGGCGTGGCCGGGGTCGGATCATCCAGCCCCTGGCCGGTACCGACGTCCTGGTTGGCGATCTTGATCTCTGCGGCGCTGGCATAGCCAGCCACGCAAACCAATCCCAGTCCGAGCATCGCACTGAACAACACATTGCGGCGGATCATTTCGTCACCTGCGAAGTGGCGGGAGCCGGAACATCCCCGGCGTGATGGATGCTCAAGCTGCCATCGGCGCGCCGTTCGGCGACCAGACTGCTCATGAGGCTCTCCGGCAAGGCCATGCCGACGGCCTGGTGACCGCTCTTGAGGCGAATGGCACGAAACGTCGCGCGCGCCTCAGCTTCAGTGCGCGGAGCGGCAGGCTGGCCCAGTGTGTCCAGCGTGCGTGGCTGGTTGTTGGCCCGCTGCAACATGGCGCGCGACAACGCCGCACGCTGAGCAGCCGTAGGCGCCACCAGCTGACCCGTTGCCGGATCAATCGCCACCTGTACGCCTTGTACGGTCACCTGCTCCTGTGTTGCCGCCGATGGCTCAACGGCCTGCGCCGTAGTCGCCATGAACAACCCAGCCAGCGCCAGCGCCGAACCGCGCATCACCCATTTAGTGTCCATGCATCCCTCCCGTCGAAGACCGCGTCCCGCAAGCGCGGCGTAATTTCCATCACACAACCTTCTGGATGCATGACAGCCGTTGTTTGCCCGTGTGTGTTGCGTTGAGGCCTGCCCCAAACGTGACCTGTTACCCCTTCGTGGCGCGTTCGGGACCTGTGTTGCTGCCGCCGCACCCGAAAATTCGACTCCCGCGCACCAGCGTCAAAATTTTGACGCCGGGAGTTGAACCTATCAGCAAGTTCTCGCGCCGGTCAACGCGGTAATCTTTCGATGCGCAAACCCACCTGCTGCGATGCAAGAAAAGCGCGCGCCGCTCAAGCCGGCGGCAACCAGGCAACGCGTGACGACCCCGTACGGCCCCGCCTTTGCACTCGAAAAAGCAACGCCGTGGCCGCGCCCAATAGCGACTTGGCCTCCTGTTGCGCTGCGGCGCGACCGCCGCGATCTTTCGCCGCCGGGCTTGCAGCGCAGTCCATGAACTTGCGCCCGTGCGGCTGCCAACCCTCCGCTACGCTGCAACCACGCCTGGTGCCAACGCAGGGCGCCAGGCAACCAGCGCTCTGCCAGAATCGGAGTTTTGCAAGGAGCCCTCAGGGCATGAATCTGCTCGACATCGGCGCCAACCTCACACACGAGGCGTTCGCGTCGGACTTGCCTGACGTGTTGCAGCGTGCCGTCGCTCACGGCGTGTCGCGGCTGGTGGTCACCGGCGCTTGCCGCGCCGGCAGCGCCGATGCACTCGCCCTGGCGCGCCAACACCCGGCCCTGTTGTCGGCTACCGCCGGCGTGCATCCGCACCATGCCCTTGAGTACGACGAGGCGACGGAAACGACGCTGCGTGACCTGGCCGCTGATCCGCTGGTGCGTGCCATTGGCGAAACCGGGCTCGATTACAACCGCGACTATTCACCGCGCGACGTACAAATGCGCGTGTTCGGGCGCCAGTTGGCACTTGCCGCCGAATTGGGATTGCCGCTGTTTCTGCACCAACGCGATGCCCACGCGGATTTTCTTGCGTTGATCCGCCGTTACCGCGACCGCGTGCCGGCGATGGTGGTGCACTGCTTTACCGACACGCGAGAGGCGCTACACGACTATCTGGCGCTGGACTGCCACATCGGCATCACCGGCTGGATCTGCGACGAGCGCCGCGGCGTGCACCTGCGTGAACTGGTGCGCGACATCCCGACCAACCGGCTGATGCTGGAAACCGACGCGCCCTACCTGCTGCCGCGCGACATCCGCCCGCAACCCAGGCACCGGCGCAACGAGCCGATGTACCTGGCGCATATCTGCGCGCAAGTGGCGCGTGATCGCAACGAGCCGCCTGAAACCACGGCCGCCAACAGCACGGCCACGGCCGAGGCGTTTTTCGGCTTGATAGAAAGCTGAGCTTCAGCCGCTGCGACCCACCAAGGACAGGAACGGCCAGCGTACGGCGCGCACCTGCTGCGGATCGCCCCACGCCGCGGTCAGCTCGGGAGTGGCGACACGAACCGGGTCCACGCCGGTGCGCGCAAGATGTCTTTGCGTGGCCGACCACGAGCCCAGATAGGCAAGAAACTGGGCGAGATTCCACGCCGCCTGCATGGCAAAACTGGGCGCGTCGACGCGCTCGAACGGAAACGGCAAGTCGCGATAACCGGCGTCCACCAGTGCGCGTTCGGGTGGCCAATCGGGCGCCAGCGTGCTGGCATACAACTCACGCTCCACTGCATCGACCGCGCGGTCCACGCTGCAATTGCCATAAGCCGATACCGCCAGCAGCGCGCCCGGCCTGGCCACGCGCCGAACCTCAGCGTAGAACGCGTCCAGGTCAAACCAGTGCAATGCCTGCGAGACGCTGACCAGGCTGGCGCTGGTGTCAGCCAGACTGCTGTGCTCGGCGGGTTCGACGCGATAGTCAACGCGCGCATTCGTCTGCGCGCGGGCGATCTGCGCGCCACTGGGATCGCTCGCCACCACCCGCGTGAAATGCGTGGCCAAGCCGACACTGGCCTGACCGTTGCCGCAGCCGGCATCCCACGCCAGCTCCAGGTTGCGCGCCTGTCCGGCCAGCCAAGCGAACCAGTCGGCCGGCGGCAATGGCCGCGCGTCGCGATACAGCCCGGCATGGCCGGAAAAGTGATCGTTGAATTCCATGAGCACACTCCGCAGCGCGGACGTCAATTATCCGACCGTCAACCCAGCATGCGCGTACAACCGGGCGCCAAACCGTCCAACGCGTAGTCGCCCACGCGCACCCGGATCAGACGCAGGGTGGGCAAGCCGACCGCGGCGGTCATGCGCCGCACCTGGCGGTTGCGGCCTTCGCGCACGGTGATCTGCAGCCAGCTGGTGGGGATTGCCTTGCGAAAGCGCACGGGGGGATCTCGCGGCCACAACCACGCCGGCTCCATGACCGCCGCCGCCAGCGCCGGCCGCGTCGGGCCGTCCTTGAGGGTCACGCCACGACACAGCGCGTGCAGCGCTGCCGCATCGATCACACCCTCCACTTGCGCCAGATAGGTCTTGGGCTGCTTGTGCGCAGGATCAGTCAAACGATGCGCGAGCGTGCCGTCGTCGGTCAGCAACAGCAGCCCCTCGCTGTCGCGATCCAGACGTCCAGCCGCATAGACGTCCGTTTGCGTGATGAGGCTGGCAAGCGTGGGGCGCCCGTCCGTGTCGGTGAACTGGCACAGCACGCCCCACGGCTTGTTCAACGCGATCAGCACGTCCGCAGCTGGCTTGTGATCGCTGGCGCTAGCGCGCCGCGGCCGGTTTCACGAAGCGCAGTGTCATGCGGTCGGACTCGCCAATCGCGGCATATTTCGCCTTGTCGGTTTCGCCCATCGCATACGTCGGCGGCAGTGTCCACACGCCCTTGGCATGGTCCTTCGTATCGCGTGGGTTGGCGTTGATCTCGCTGCTCGCGTCCAGTTTGAAACCTGCATCGGTGGCCAGCTTCACGATGTAGGCCGTGGGCAGATAGCCGCTCTTGCGCACGCTTTCGTAGCTGGCGCCCTTGGCGGCGCGATGGTCCACCACGCCCAGCACGCCGCCGGGCTTGAGCACGTCAAAAAACGCCTTGAACATTGCCGAGGCGCCGGGACCCCAGTTGTGCACGTTGCGAAAGGTCAACACGCGATCGGCAGACGCCGGCGGACCGAACACCGGCGCGTGCGGGTCAAATTCGACGAGCGCAGCGCGGCCGTAATCTGCCGGATCAGCAGCAAATTTGCGCTTGATCGCGCTGTCCTCGCTGCGCGATTCCTTATCCGTCGGCGCCGCCACCGCGGCAATGTAATGGCCACGGTCGCGCAGGAGCGGTGCGAGCACTTCGCTGTACCAGCCGCCGCCTGGGGTGATCTCGATCACTGTCTGATCCGGCCGGACGTCGAAGAAACGCAACGTCGCGGCCGGATGCCGCGCCGCGTCGCGCGCACGGTTGGCGTCGCTGCGCCAGGTCCCGGCCAGCGCGCCGTCGATGGTCACGTCAGAGCTCGCGGCGGCTGGTTGCGCCGCTGGCGCCTGGGCGGCGATCGCCAGTGGCGCGACAGCAGCCACGCCCAAGGCCAGCGCGAAGGCGAGAGAGCGGTTGAATCGATGCGGGTTGCCAGACATGGGATGCTCCTTGGGTGGATGCGGGTGGCACGGATGGTCTTGCATCGTAACCGCCGCGCACGGGCGCGCGGCCAGTCACATGCCCTGATAGTGGACCACCGAGCGGATCGCCTTGCCTTCGTGCATCAGCTCGAACGCTTCATTGATGCGCTCCAGCGGCAGCACCTTGGTGATCATCTGGTCGATCTTGATGTCGCCGGCCATGTAGCGCTCGACGTAACCGGGAAGTTGCGAGCGGCCCTTGACGCCACCGAATGCCGATCCGCGCCATACCCGCCCGGTCACCAGCTGGAACGGTCGGGTGCTGATCTCCTGCCCCGCGCCAGCCACGCCGATGATGATCGACTCGCCCCAGCCCTTGTGGCAGCACTCCAGCGCCGAGCGCATCAGCTTGACGTTGCCGATGCACTCGAACGAATAGTCCACGCCGCCGTTGGTGAGCTCGACGATGACCTGCTGGATCGGCGTGTCCGGGTAGTCCTTCGGGTTGACGCAATCGGTGGCGCCCAGCAGCCGCGCCATCTCGAACTTCGCCGGGTTGGTGTCGATGGCGATGATGCGGCCGGCCTTGGCCATCACCGCACCTTGCAGCACGGACAAGCCGATCCCGCCCAGGCCGAACACGGCGACCGACGCACCCGGCTCGACCTTGGCGGTATTGAGCACCGCGCCGATGCCGGTGGTGATGCCGCAACCGAGCAGGCAGACCTTTTCCAGCGGTGCGGCCTTGTTGATCTTCGCCAGCGCGATCTCCGGCACCACCGTGTATTCGCTGAACGTGCTGGTGCCCATGTAATGCAGCAGCGGCTTGCCACCCAGCGAGAAACGCGAAGTGCCGTCGGGCATCAGGCCCTGGCCCTGGGTGACACGGATTTTCTGGCACAGGTTGGTCTTGCCCGAGCGGCAGTATTCGCATTGGCCGCATTCGGGCGTGTACAGCGGGATGACGTGATCGCCGACCGCCACCGAGGTCACGCCCGCGCCGACCTCCTCGACGATGCCAGCGCCCTCGTGCCCCAGGATCACCGGGAAGGCACCTTCCGGATCATCGCCGGACAAGGTAAACGCATCGGTGTGGCACACGCCAGTGGCGACGATGCGCACCAGCACTTCACCGGCCTTCGGGCCTGCCACATCGACCATCTCGATCGACAACGGCTGGTCGGCGGCGAAGGCAACGGCGGCGCGTGACTTCATGGCATCGATCCTGGCGGGCGCATGCAAGCGCGGACATCTATGTTAGCGGCTGGCTGCAATGCAGGCCTTAACGCCGTTCAGACCGGCGCCGCATCCGCAAAAGGCGCGCGCATGCGCCTCCAGGCTGTCGTCGCGCGCACGACAGGCCGGCGCGCAGATTCCGGGGATTGGCCGGGCTTGTCCGGCGTTACGGCGCGACCTCGACATCGACCGCGCTGAACGCGCCGTGGCCGTCCAGCGCGGTGATGGTGTGCGCACCAGTTTGCGGCAGGGCGATGCCGACAGGGGACGCGTCCTGGCTGCTGGCTTGCAAACGGCCGTCCAGCAGCCACTGCACCCTGCCGCGCGCGCCCAGCGCCTGCACGGTCACGCGCAAGGGTTGGTCGCTGTTGGGCGCGCGGCGCAGGATGGCGCCACGTGTCACGCCGGCGATGCGGATGGGGTTGGTGCTGGCCAGCGAATCCGGCGCACAGCCCGGAGCCAGCGGCGGCAATGCGGACTGCGCGCGATCGTCCACGCCCAGCCACGGCGCAGCCAGTGCCGGCCAGCGGGCAAGCGTGATCTGGTGCTCGCGCCGCGCGTGGCACCCAGCGGTCAACCGTTGCCCACGGGCGTTGACCCGCAGCGTGAGCAACCCGGACGCCCAGGCGCCAAGGTCGCGCTCGGCGAACGTCGGCGGCAACGCCTCGTCGAGCACCCACGCCGTGCGCTTGCGACGGCACAACGCCGGCGGCGTGCTCGCCGCCGCGCCGCCCAGCGGCCAGCAGACGTCGACCGAACGCACGCTGGCCGGCATCGGCTGCGGCACGCCGCCGCGCTGCGGCAGCATGTCGACGATCTGGAACAGCAGGGGCAGCGCCGTCACCGCGCCGTACTGGCCCGGCGACGGCGTGCCGTCGGGACGGCCGATCCACACGCCGACGGTCCAGCGCTCGGTGACGCCAACCGACCACGCATCGCGGTAGCCGTAGCTGGTGCCGGTCTTCCACGCCACCGCGCCACGCCGGTCGCTTGCACCGGCCAGCGGCGCACCTTCGGCGTCGGCGGGGTTGTGCGCCAGGATGTCGCGCACGATCCACGCCGCGCCCGGCGACAGCAGGCGTCGCGGTCGCGCGGCCTGTGAACTCGTGTAGCGTGGCGTGCCGGCGATGCCGCCGTTGGCCAGCGCGGTGTACGCACCGACCAGGTTTTCCAGCGCGGTGGACGCGCCGCCAAGGATGATCGACAGGTTCGGCCGGGCACCGGGCGGCAAGCCGAGGTCGACACCACCGGCGGCCAGGCGCGCAACGAAGCGGTTGGGACCGACGCGGTCCAGGACGTCCACGGCCGGCACGTTGAGCGAGCGCTGCAACGCCTCGGCGACGCTGACCGGCCCGCTGAACGCTTCGTCGAAATTGCCCGGCTTGTAGCCACCAAAGTCCTGCGGCGCATCCACCAGCAGGCTCTGCGATGTGATCAAGCCATCGTCCAGCGCCAGGCCGTACAAGAACGGCTTGAGCGTGGAGCCGGGCGAGCGCGCGGCACGCACCATGTCCACGTGGCCCAGCCGCACCGGGTCGGCAAACGCCGCGGCGCCGACATACACCCGCGCCTCCAGCGTGGCGTTGTCCACCACCAGCAACGCCGCCGAACTGCGCGGCGGCAGGCGCCCGACATAGTCGGCCACGCGCTCCTGCGCTGCGCGTTGCAGGTTGGCGTCGATGGTGGAGACGATGCGCCGCACCGAAGGTTGCTGCTGGTGCAGGCGCTGGGCAAGCAAGGCCGCCGACAGCGGCGCGCGCAGCGAACGGGCGACCACCGGCTCCATCGCCGCGTCACGTACTTGCGCGGCGCTCCACACCCCCAGGTCGC
>JBDTIE010000261.1:0-7205 GCA_039936515.1 Rhodanobacter sp.
TGCATGATGTCCGCATCGCCATCGATCGCAAACGGACCGAACTGTTCGATTGCACGCACGCCCTCTTCCTTGACGTTGCCGGCGACGATGCCGGAGAACGCGCGGCGCAGGTCCGCGGCCAGTTCATGCAGCGGTCGATCGTGGTGGATCTGCAGCGCGCGCATCGCCTCATGCGTCGGCCGGAAAGGCATCTGGAACGCAAGCGGAATCTGCAGCGCCCAGTTGAAGAAGAATGCGTCCTTGGTGTCGAGCCGGTTGTGCCGCACCTTGTCGATGCCCTTGACCATGGTCCGCGCGACGGCGGCCGGATCATCGACAATGATCTGGTAATGCTGGGCAACGCTCTCGCCCAGCGCCAGGCGCAGGAAGCGGTCGATCTGCTCGAAATACGCGGCCGACTGCTTCGGCCCGGTCAGCACCAGCGGGAACGGAATGCCGGCGTTGTCCGGATGCAACAGGATGCCGAGCAGGTAGAGGATCTCCTCCGCCGTGCCGACGCCACCGGGAAACACGATGATGCCGTGGCCCATGCGCACAAACGCCTCAAGGCGCTTCTCGATGTCCGGCATGATCACCAAATGGTTGACGATCGGGTTTGGCGACTCGGCGGCGATGATGCCCGGCTCGGTGATGCCGATATACCGGTTCTTTTTTCGGCGCTGCTTGGCGTGGGCGATCGTCGCGCCCTTCATCGGCCCCTTCATCGCGCCCGGACCGCAGCCGGTGCAGATGTCCAGCCCGCGCAGGCCCAGTTGGTAACCGACCAGCTTGGTGTAGTCGTACTCCTCGCGCGAAATGGAATGTCCGCCCCAGCACACCACCAGGTTGGGATCAATCTGCGGGGTCAGGATGCGCGCGTTGCGCAGGATCTCGAACACGCCCTGGGTCAGCCCGGCCGAGCCTTCCAGGTCGAAGCCAAGCTGCTCCAGCTGCGTGGACACGTAGATGATGTCGCGGATCACCGCCACCAGCAGCTCGTTGATGCCGACGATGATCTGACCGTCGACGAATGCCTGCGCCGGCGCGTTGCTGAGCTCGATCTTCATGCCGCGATCCTGCTGCAGCACCTGCAAATCAAAATCCGGGTATTGCTCGAGAATCGCGCGTGGATCGTCGCTGATGCTCCCGGAGGTGAGCACTGCCAGCGCACAGCGGCGCAGCAACGCATGCAGGCCCGAACCGCTGGCGCCGCGCAAGCGCGCGACTTCATTGCGCGACAGGATGTCGAGCCCGCCAACCGGCGAGATGCGCGCGCTGACAGTGGCCAATCTTCCGCGTGCTGGCGCGATGATGTCATTCATCCAGTACTTCTCCATGCAGGTTGCGTGCGAGTTGCCGCGCTGACGCGACCGGTCGGCTAGCTTCGTGCACCCATCCGGTATCGGTCAAGCGCGTACGAAAAGGCCGGCGCCCCAGAGAGACGCCGGCCCCGTGGAACATGCTGCAACCGATCAGAACGTGTAGCGCACCGTGGCCAACACCGACCAGCGCTGCGACGGGTTGATCGACTCGTTCGGCTTGAGGCTGGCGGGGCGATAAGCACCATCCTGCAGGTATTTCGAACCGGAGATGTCGTAGATGTATTTTCCGGTGACCGGGTCGACACCTGCCGAGTCAGCCAACGTGCGCACCAGCGGGAAGTCGGCACGCGTCTCCACGCCCCATTTCTTGTTGAGCAGGTTGGTGATGTTGTAGAAGTCCAGGCGGAACTCGCCCTTCGCACCCTGGAAGAAACCCGGGATCTCCTGGCGGAAGCTCAGGTCGATCTGGTTGACCCATGGCGCACGCCCGCCGTTGCGCTGGGCAATCCTGCCCTTGTGATCCTTCAGGTAATCATCGTTGTTGACGTAGTCCATGAACTGGGTCTTCATCGCCTCGGTCACCTTCGGCGCCCACTGCACGTCAGTTACGGAGCCTGGGATGAACACCAGGTCACGCGATACCGAATCGCCGTTGGCGTCGTTGCCGAAGATCCAGCTGTACGGCGCACCGGAATGGCCGTCGTAGAACGCCGATACGCTGGTGGTGTAGTTGCCGAAGAACTTGTGCTGCCAGTTCAGCGACGCCAGTGCACGCAACGGGATCGAGTAGTTGGAAGTGGACAGTTCCGCATCGTTGGGATTGACCCAGGCGCGGTACTGGAAGCTGGAGTACGCCACGCTGGAGGTGCCCGGGTTGACGTCCTTCGAACGCCCGCCGCTGACGCCAACGGTACCCGACCAGCTTTCCGTGAACGGTTTCTTCAAGGACAACGTCAGGTTGTCGGACCAACCCTTGTCGGTATTGGTCAGGCGCGTGACACTGTCATACGACGGGTTGGCATTCCAGCGATTGCCGTTGCTGCGGTCCGCCGGGCTGCCGTTGGGGTTCTGGTAATAGACGTTGCGGCCATCCGGCAACTGGCCGGTCGGCGCGCCCAGATTGATGTTCTGGTATTGCACGGCGTTGCGCGCCTTCAGGTACTCGTACTCGGCGGTGAAGATCGTGCCGAACCACGGCAGTTCATGGTCCAGACCAATGCTGAGTTTCCATACCGTCGGCAGGCGGAAATTCTCATCGATGGTGTCCACGCGCATCTTCGAGCCATTGGTGCCCGGCACCGTGGAGTTGGCTGGCACGTTCTGGTTGTTCGGATCGGCGGAGAACGCCGGCTTGACACCGGAGGAAATGTTGTACGACGCAACGGTCACACCGTTGCCGGCGTACGGGTTGCCGATCCACACGCCCGGTGCGTTGGCAATGAACAGACCGGCGCCACCACGCAACTGCGTCATGCGCTCGGTATCAAACTGGTAATTGAACGAGAAACGCGGCTGCACCACACGGTTGCCGTTGATGGTGTGCGTGTTCGGATAACCAAAGCCACCGATCGCCGCTTTGGGATTTTTCGCATTGGCAACGTTGCCACACACGCCCTTGTTGCCCAGGCCAGTGGCACCGACGGGCGCTGCGAAGCACGGGTTGAGGATCGGCGTGTCGTTGGTGAGGGGGATGTCCACCCGCGCGCCAAACTGCACCGACAGGTTGCTGCTGACCTGCCAGGTGTCCTGCAGGTAGATACCGTACTGGTTGAGCGAGAAACGTGCCGCGACATCACCCAGCGCATAGCCGGCGGCCGGGACGCCCAGTTGGTAGCGGTAATACGTGCCGTTCTGGAAATCGGCAATGGTGTCGAAGTTGTATCTTCCGAACAGATTCTGCAGGAACAGGTTGTAGTAGTCGTCCTTCTGGAAATCCACACCGCCCTTGAGCGTGTGTTCGTCCAGATACAAGGTACCCGCGAGCGCGGCATTCTTGGTCTTGACGTCGAGCACGTTGGCCTGGCTGCTGTACTCGGTGCCCAGCACGACCTCAGGGCCGTCTTTCTCAGTCGAGACCGCGACCGACGGCTGCTGGATGCCATTGATCGGTCCGCGATTCTTGTGGAACTTGGCGCTGGAGAACGACGCCTCGGTGGAGAAGCTGTCTGTCCAATCCGAGTACAAGTGGAAGGCCAGACTCTTGTTGTCCGTGTCGTTCAGATAGTAGTTGCTCGACAGTTTGAGGCTGTCGGAAAAACTGCTGGTGATGATCGGCTGCGTTTCCTGCGTGCGGCTGTAGGTCATGCTCGCGCGCTGGCCGTCGCTGATGTTCCAATCCAGCTTCACCAACGAGCGCTTGTCCTGCAGGTTGGCGTTGGACGAGCCGGTGTAGTCGCCAGGGGTCAAGCCCTTCTGATTGGCGATGTCGATGATGTTCGACACATCGGCCTGGCTCAGGCCCTGCACCACATTGCTCTTGCCTGAGCCTTCCGGTCCCCAGTTGCCGCCGGGCGCGACCTTGACGCCCTTTTCGTAGTTGACGAAGAAGAACAGCTTGTCCTTGATGATCGGGCCGCCAAATGTCGCGCCGGCGTTCCACTGGCGGCTGTAGCCGTTCCAGTCGTTGCCTTTGGCGTCCTCACCAACCATGTCCTTGGCGTTCTGGAACGAGTAGTAGACCGAACCGTGGAAGTCGTTGGTACCGGACTTGGTCACGGCGTTGATGTTGGCGCCCACGCCACGACGGGTGGTCACGTCGTAGTTGGCGGTGGAGATGTTGTATTCCTCGATCGCGTCAACCGAGATCGGCGTGCCCAGTGTCGGCAGGCCGTTGTCGTTCAAGCCGAACGGGTCGCCCGCATTGACCGAGTCGACAGTGATGGAGTTGTAGCGGTTGTTCTGGCCCATCGCCGAAATGGCACCGCGATCACGGTCGGTGATGACAATGCGCGGGTCCAGGCGAGCAACGTTCTGGATCGAACGATCAGGCATCGGCGTGGCATCAAGTTCACGGCGCGACACGTTGGTCGAGAAGCCCTTGTTCTCGGACGAAAACGTCTGCGACAGGGCGTTGGCGGATACGGTCACGCCCTGAAGGTCCTGGGCGCTCTGCGTGCCCGCGGAGCCCATGGTCAGGTTGACCGCCGTGCCCTGCGACAGCTGCAGGTAGACGTTGTCCTGTTTGGCCTGCGCCAGGCCGGCCTTGGACACCGTCACGTCGAACGGACCGCCGACGCGCATGCCTTGCGCCGAATAGCGGCCGTCGGTATCGGTGGTGGTGATCTTGGTGGTGCCCGAGGGCTCATGCACGATCTGCACGGTGGCGCCGGCGA
This sequence comes from Rhodanobacter sp., assembly GCA_039936515.1. GTDB lineage: Bacteria > Pseudomonadota > Gammaproteobacteria > Xanthomonadales > Rhodanobacteraceae > Rhodanobacter. The sequence goes on from JBDTIE010000261.1 coordinate 4,634, forward strand.
CCGGCTGGCCACTGGCATCCAGCACGCGGCCGCTGATGGACGAAGACGTGTCCTGCGCCATCGCTGGCAGTGCGGCTGCCAGCATCGAGGCGATGGCCAGCGGCAAGATCTTGCTGCGGAGTGAGCTGTTCATGCTTGAGTGACCCTCTATGTTCTTGCGATAGGGAAACAAGGAAAGGCATAGCCGGGCCACGGCGATGCGCGACACGATCAAAGGCCCCTTTGTCCTGGTGCAACTCCCGTCTGGCCGGCATGTACGCGGCGGTTCCACGCGCTGCGACGGGTTTTTAAGCAAACTTTAACGATAGTGTATGACAAATTCACCACTTCAGTCATCGGAAAATGTCGCTCCCCCGAGCGCGCCCGATCCCGCCGACATTCAAGATGAGGAGCCCAGATACCGCGCGCGTTTGGCCGGCTTGAGATCGGCCAGGTCCAGCATGACCAGACCGTCCACGCAACCGGCGAAAGCCGGGTCTTCGCCGAATCCAAGGAATTGCACGCCCGCCGGCTCCACCAGGTCCACATACTGGCGATACAGGACCGGCAAGGTCACACCAAGCGCATCCAGCTGCTGCCGCAGGAGGCCAAGACCGGCCTGTGTTTCAAGTCCCTGCAGCGCCTCGCGCACGCGCTGGGCCACCACTGCGGAAGGCTCGAACGGCCGATGGGCGGCGGCCAAGCCCGGCACGCCGAAATAGTGCTGATGCGCGGCGACGATCCACTCGCGCGCCTCGCGCGGCATGCTCACCGACATGCTCACCGGGCCAAACAGGTAACGCACCTCGCGGTGCCGCTGCAGGTACAGACCGATGCCCTGCCACAACTGGTCCAGCGCGCGTGACCGCCAATACGCCGGCGCGACGAAGCTGCGCCCCAACTCCATGCCTTGCGCCAGGCGCTGCTCCAGCGCCGGTGAATAGCTGAACAGGCTGCTGGAGTAAAACCCCGCCACGCCGCGCTCGGCGATCAATCGCGCGCCAAGCCCAAAGCGGTAGGCGCCGACGATGCGCCGCGCCAGCGGGTCCCACACCACCAGGTGCTCATACAGCGCGTCCCACGCATCCAGATCGCGCCGTGCGCCGGTGCCTTCGCCAACGCGGCGAAACGTCAGCTCGCGCAGCCGGCCGATCTCGCGCAGCACCGGGCTGTCCAGCGTGCCGCGATAAAGCCACACCTGCTTGCCGTCGTGCAGGTTGGCCAACTTGTCGGCGCGTTCCAGACCGGCGGCAACCTCATCGGCCGATTCGGGGTGCGCCAACGGTGCCTGACCGCCAAATACCAGGCCGCGATGCCGGGCCAGGCGATAGACGTGACGGCGCATGAGCCGGGCCGCCTGCCGCGGCACCCCGGCGCTGCGCTGGTGCAGTTCCTCGGCGCTGACCAGGGGGGCAATGGTGACGCCAATCCGCCGCTGCCCCGGCGCCACTGCCTCGCGCGGCAGCATCGCGGTGCTTAGTGGCTTGGCCAGCAGCGACAAGCCGTAGAACCACGGCGAATTGTGTGCCGCCAGGTGAATCGGCAACACCGGCGCGCCGTTGCGCCTGGCCAGTCGCGCGAAACCGTCGGACCACGCGCCGTCGCGCACGCCATGCGCGCCCATGCGTGACACCTCGCCGGCCGGAAACAGGATCAGCGCCTCGCCGTTGTCCAGCGCCCGGTAGATTCCGCGCAGCCGTGAACCCGCGCCGCGGCCAAATACGTCCACCGACACCAGCAGCTTGTCCAGTTGCGGCACGACCGACAACCAGTCGTTGCCCAGCATGCGCACGTCCGGCCGCACGGAGCCAATCAGATCCAGCAACGTCAGCGCGTCCTGCATCCCCAGCGGATGGTTGGCCACCACCAGCAGCGGCCCATCCACGGGAATGTGCTCGCGCTGGCTCACGTCCACGTGGTAACTGGTGCCCAGCAGGGCCAGCACCCGGCTGACGAAGGCCAGCCCCTGCGCGTCCCCGGCGCGGGCCAGCACGCGGTTGAAGCCGTCCTCGTCCGCCAGGCGCTCCAGCACATCGACCATCGGTCGGCGCAGGCGCGGGTGTCGCGCCAGCCAGGGCACCCGCTCGACCAGGGATTGTTCGATGCTGAGCATGTGACGTCTTTGTCCCCGCTTGCGGATCAAGCCGTTGCCGGCGGCGCCAGGCGGCGTGACGAACCTTGCCGCGTCAGGTAGCCAGGTGCAGGAACGAGGCGACGCCGGCCATGAACATCTGCACTGCCATGGCGATCAGCAGCATGCCCATCACCCGCTCCAGTGCGGTCAGCACGCTCTCGCCCAGCCAGCGGAACAGGTACGTCGAGCTGAGCAGAATCACCGACGTTGCAAGCCACGCCAGCAGCAAGGCAGTGACCCAGTCGGCCGTGCGTCCGGGCTGCGTGTTGGTAAGCAGCAGCAAGGCGGCCATGGCCGAGGGCCCAGCCACGCCGGGAATGGCCATCGGCACGATGAACGGCTCGCCTTCACCGGCCTTGCCGAAGATGCCGCCGCCATCAGCCGGCGGAAACACCATGCGGATGCCGATCAGGAACAGCACGATGCCGCCAGCGATGCTGATGGAATCGGACTTCAGCT
>JBDTIE010000262.1:0-8597 GCA_039936515.1 Rhodanobacter sp.
GCTGCGCGGCGCCGGGTGCCGGCAGGCTGCTGGCCGCCGGTGCCGGTGTGGGCAATGGCGCGGGTGCACTGGCCGCCGGGCGCGCCGGCGGCAGGGTCAGCGGACCCTTGTTGCCGCAGCCGGCCAGCGCGGTCGCGCCCAGGGCAAGCAGCAGTGCAAATAACAGTCGGCGCATGGCGGATTTTCCTGACGGGCACGGCGAATGCGCCATGCGGCGCGGGCGCAAGCAGTATAGCCAGGCGCGGGCGGTGGCCGCGGCGCGGCATGGCTATCATGCGTGGAGTCGCGCTTGCCCTGCGATAAGGATCGTTCATGGATTGGAGTCATCTGCTACGCCTGCCCACCACCGCGCTGCTGATACTGGCGGCCGTGTTTGCGCTGGCCACGCTGGTGCAGCTGTTCACCACGCGTGCGCGACTGCGCGAGCGCCGGCCGCTGTCCGCCACCTTCCATGGTGTGGCATGTGTCGTGTGCCTGATGCTGGCCGCAACGTTGCTGACAAGCGGCTTTGCCTTGCGCGGCTATCGCCTGTTGACCGAGGAGACGCCGGTGGTGCAGATCGACGCCCGCATCCTCTCGCCACAGCGCTGGGCGCTCACCCTGACCTGGCCGGACGGCAGCACGCGCCGTGAGACCGTATCCGGCGACGCCTGGCGCGTGGAGGCGGTGGTGTTGAAGTGGAAGTTGCCACCGCTGCTGGCCGGGGTGCCGCCGTTGTACCGGCTCGATCGGCTGTCCGGCCGCTACGACGATGCCGAAGCCGAACGCAGTGCGCCACGCACCGTGGTGGATTTCGCCCACACCGGCACGTTCGACCTGCTCCAGTTGCGCCGGCAGTACCCGCAGTGGCTGGGTGCGGTCGATGCGGTGTATGGCAGCGGCGTGTATCTGCCGCTGGTCGACCAGGGTCACTATGCAGTGAGCCTGATGCGCACCGGCGCGCTGGTGGCACGTCCGGATGAAGCCACGGCGCAGCGCATCGGCCAGCCGTTTGGCGGATAGGCCGCCTCAATCCAGCGTCTTCTCGTAACGCCACGCGTCCGTGCCGTCCTGGTAGTAGCGCGCATAGCGGCCAATCCGGCGGTAGCCCAGGCGCTCATACAAACGCATGGCCTTGGCATTGCGCACGTTCACCTCCAGCCGCAGCGCGTGACACGCACGTCGCCGCGCCGCATGCTCGGCAGCTCGCAGCAGCGCGGTGCCCACGCCCTTGCCGCGCGCCTGGGGTTGCGTGGCCAGCGAATACACCCGCGCCACGGTGCTGCGCTTGCGAAAAAACAGCACCGCCGCGCCCAGGAAATGGTTGTGGCTGGCGCTGGCCACCAGCACCTGCGCCGAGTCGCTGTCCAGGTGCCGACGGTATTGCGCGCGGCTCAGGCGATCACTGTCAAAGGTGCGCTCCTCGAGCATCACCAGTTCGTCGAGGTCGGTGTTCTCACCGCGGCGCACGCGCACCGGAGTATCGGCGATGACCTGCGTGGTTGGCGCCTTGCCGCGCACGGGGCGCCGTGCGCTGCTCAGGGTGAGGGAAGGAAGGATGGACACGCGCGGACTTTAGCAGCGTGCGCGGATGGCCGCGTCGCCGCCACGCCGAGCGTTTGGGCGCGATGCAGACAAAACCCGGGGCGCCCTGAACGACGGCCATCGGCCACCGTTGTGTCCTCTTGTGTGCCGGCGACCGTGTGCCAAACTGCACGCTTTGCGTCGCCGCGCCGGCTGCGGCGCGTTCGCGCCCAGCACTCGAGTGGTGGTCATGACCCGCCTGGTCATCGTTGTGGAGAAAGCCTCGGACTGGGGCTCGTACTACCCCTCGGTCGATGTGATGACAGCGCTGGATTACCTGCGCGCGCCGGTCGGCCACGACGACGAGCGCACGCACGTGCTCAACCTGTGCCGCAGTTACAAATACCTGGGCGCGGGCTATTACGTCTCGCTGCTGGCAGAGGCGCGCGGACACAAGGTCATGCCCTCGGTGCGTACCGTCAATGACCTGCGCCGGCGCTCGCTATACGGCGTGGACATTGACGATCTCAACCAGAAGCTCACGCACTTTCTGCCCGCCGGCGGCCGCGACACCACTGACTTCGGCATTCTCGTGTACTTCGGTGAGACCGCGTATCCGGCCCTGCAGGACCTGGCGCGACAGGTGTTCGAGTCCTTCCCCTGCCCGCTGTTGCGCATCGAGTTCGAGCGCGACCGCGTGTGGCAGGTGGCCTCGATCAAGCCGGTGGGACTGCACACGCTGGACGACGCGCAGGAGGATGCCTTCGCCACCGAGCTGGACCGCTTCTCCAAGAAGCTGTGGCGCAAGCCGCGCGCGCGCAAGCTGTACCGCTATGACCTGGCCATGCTGGTGGACCCCAACGAGGTGCTTCCGCCATCCGACAAGAAGGCGCTGAAGTCCTTCATCAGCGCCGGCCGGCAACTGGGCATCGAGGTCGACCCGATCGGCAAGAACGACTACCAGCGCCTGGCCGAGTACGACGGACTGTTCATCCGCGAAACCACGGCCAGCGACAACCATACCTACCGCTTCGCCCATCGCGCGGAGAAGGAAAACATGGTGGTGATCGACGACCCCAGCTCGATCCTGCGCTGCACCAACAAGATCTTCCTCAACGACCTGATGGTGTCGCACAAGCTGGCGGTGCCGCACACCGAGATCCTCTACCGCGACGACGCGCGCGGCATGCGCGAAGTCGTCGAGCGGCTGGGCTTTCCGTTGGTGCTGAAGATCCCGGATGGATCGTTCTCGCGCGGCGTGGTAAAGGTCGAGAGCGCCGCGGCGCTGGAGCAGGCGGCCAGCGGGTTGTTCCAGCACAGTGCCTTGCTGCTGGCGCAGGAATACATCTACACCGATTTCGACTGGCGCATCGGCGTGCTCAACCGCCAGCCTCTGTATGCGTGCAAGTACTTCATGTCCCGCGGTCACTGGCAGATCTACAACCACGGCGCCAAGGGCGCGGACAAGGTTGGTGGCTTCGAAACCGTGGCAGTCAGCGCCGCACCGGCGGACGTAGTCAAGCTGGCGCTGAAAGCCACCGCGCTGATCGGCAACGGCCTGTACGGCGTGGACCTGAAGCTCGCCGGCAAGCGGCCGGTGGTCATCGAGGTCAACGACAACCCGTCCATCGATTCAGGCGTGGAGGATGGTTACCTGGGCGAGCAGCTGTACCTGCAGGTCATGCAGGAATTCCTGCGCCGCATGGAACGCAAGCGCCAGGGGCTGGGTAGCTGATCAGCCGCCGCGTCCACGCGCCGAAGCAGGGCGGCACCGCCCGCCGCCCAGTCTGCCTCAGTTCCAAATCGCGTCGCGCGAGGCTGGCCGACGTATCAGGCGCAGCGACAGCACCCGTCGCGGCAAGCCTGGCTCCAGTGCCAGCAGCATCACCAGCGGTGCGCCGATCAGCCAGAACGCGGTGCTCCAGCCCAGCAGCGCGCTGTGCATCGGGACCAGGCGCGAGGCCAGCAATGCGCCGCCGATGAACAACCACAAGCTGATCGCGCCGAGCAGGCGCTGGTGCTGGCGGGCGATGCATGCGGCAGTGGCTGGACGGGACATGGCGTTCTCCTGGACGCGGAAGGAGGTCCAGCGTGCGGGCGCGCGGTCTCACCGACTGCGACAACCCGCCGGCCTTGCAAAGCCGCCGTGTCCCGTCAATGCTCGGCGGCATCCACTCACCGGATCCAAGCGTGGCCATTGCCCAGTTCGCCGTCTTCGGCCACCCCATCGCGCACAGCCTGTCGCCGCGGATCCACCAGGCTTTCGCGCGGCAGTTCGGCATCACGCTGGATTTCCGCGCCATCGACGCGGCGCCGAAGGATTTTTCCACCGCCGTGCAGGCGTTCTTTGCCGGTGGCGCGGTGGGCGCCAACGTCACCTTGCCGCACAAGGCGGCGGCGTTTGCGCTGGCCCACGCGCGCAGCGCTGCCGCCATGCGCGTGGGCGCCGCCAACGTGCTCACGCGTTGCAACGACGGCACGCTGGCTGCGCACAACACCGACGGCGCCGGTCTGGTGCGCGACCTCAGCGAGCGCCACGACGCCGACCTGCGCGGACACACCGCGCTGCTGCTGGGCGCCGGCGGTGCGGCGTGGGGCGTGGCCTGGAACCTGCTGGATGCCGGCGTGCACAGCCTGGTCATCGCCAACCGCTCGCCGGAGGCGGCCGGGCGCCTGGCTGACGCCATCGGCGACGCACAACGCGCGCGTGCGCAGCCGTGGCCGGCGCTTGCCGCCGCCGGCAGCTTTGATCTGATTGTCAACGCCACCTCCGCCGGCGTGCTGGGGCAGACCTTGCACCTGCCGCCGTCACTGGTCACCGCGCGGACGCTTTGCTACGACCTCGGTTATGGCCCGGCGGCGAACGGCTTTCTGGCGTGGGCACAGGCGGCGCATGCGCGGCGTGCGGTCGACGGTCTGGGCATGCTGCTGGAGACCGCCGCCGACGCGTTCGCGTTGTGGCATGGCCGGCGCCCGGCGACCGAGCCGGTGTATCGGGTGTTGCGCGGGCAACGCTGACGGGCGGCCAAGTCCAACCCTTTGCCCGGCTTCGCATGCACCACGTGCAGCGCGCTTCAGCGGGATTTATGTCGGCTGGGCGAGGTAGCTGTCCTTGAGCAGCACGTACTGGTCCGCGGAATAGTGAAGTGCCGCGATCTCGCCCTCGCCCAGGCGGCGCACGCAGCGCGCCGGGTTGCCGACCCACAACTCGCCCTCGCCCACCACCTTGCCCGGTGTGACCACGCTGCCGGCACCGATAAAACCGTGGTGCTCGATCACCACCCCGTCCAGCACCGTGGCGTGCATGCCGATCAGCACGTGATCGCCGACCGTGCAGGCGTGTACCACCGCGCCGTGGCCGATGGTGACGCCCGCGCCAATCAGGCACGGCCGGCCGCCGGGCGAATATGGGCCGTCGTGGGTGACGTGCAGTACCGCGCCGTCCTGCACGTTGCTGCGCGCGCCGACGACGATGCGTTGCACGTCCCCGCGCAGCACCGCGCCCGGCCAGATCGACACGTCCTCGCCCAGCGTCACCGCGCCGATCACTGTGGCGGCGCGGTCGACATAGACGCGCGCGCCGATGCTCGGCTGCGTGCCGCGGTATTCGCGCAAGGGATGCATGGCGCCGATGATAGCCGCCGGGACAGGTGATCCGACAGCGCGCGTGCTTGCTTTCACCGCGCTCGCTCGCCACGCTCTTGCCCGGACCAGGAGGCTGCATGACCGATCACAACCCGCTGCTGGCGGACGCCGCGCTGCCGGCGTTCTCGCAGATCAAACCCGAACACGTCGCGCCGGCCATCGATGCCTTGCTGGCCGAAGAGCGCGCCGCCGTTGACGCATTGCTCGCGCCCGGCGCGCCTCGCGACTTCGCCAGCGTCATGCTGGCGCGCGAGCGCCAGGACCTGCGTCTGGCGGGCGCCTGGGCGCCGGTCAGCCACTTGCATGCCGTGGCCGACACGCCAGCCCTGCGCGAAGTGTATGGCCCGACCGAGGAGGCGCTGACCGACCACGCCATCGCGCTGGGACAGAACCGCGGGCTGTATGCGGCGGTGCAGGCGGTGGCTGACGCGCCGCAGTTCGCCACCTTGCCGCGCCCGCAACGCGCGTTGGTCGAGCACGCGTTGCGCGATTTCCGGCTGTCCGGCGTGGCGCTGGAGGAACCCGGGCGCACGCGTTTCCGCGAAATCGGCGTGGAGCTGTCGCGACTGGGCACGGAATTTTCCAACGCGGTGCTGGATGCCAGCGAAGCCTGGCACGAGCACATCACCGACGAGCGCGACTTGGCCGGCATCCCCGAATCCGGCCGCGGCGTGCTGCGCCAGTACGCCAAGGACCAGGATCTGGCCGGTTACCTGGTCACGCTCAAGCAGCCCAGCGTGCAGGCGGTGCTCACCCATGCCGACAATCGCGGCCTGCGCGAGCGCGTGTACTGGGCCTATCAGACCCGCGCGTCCGACCAGGGTCCGGACGCCGGGCGCTTCGACAATGGCGCGCGTATCGAGCAGATCATGGCGCTGCGCCACGAGGCGGCGCAGCTGCTGGGCTTTGCCAACGCCGCGGAGGAATCGCTGGCGACCAAGATGGCCAGTAGCCCGGCCGAAGTGCTGGAGTTTCTGCGCGGACTGGCAGCGCGTGCACGACCCGTGGCGCAACGCGAGCTCGCGGAGCTGCGCGAATTTGCCCGCGAGCAGCTGCAGCTGGACAACCTGGAGGCGTGGGACGTCACCTACGCTTCGGAAAAACTGCGCCAGCGCGAATACGTCCTGGACGAGGAGCAGCTCAAGGCTTACTTTCCGCTGCCGGCGGTCATCGACGGGCTGTTTGCGCTGGTGGGCAAGCTATACGGCATCAGCCTGGAAAAGCGCGCGGACATCGATGTCTGGCACCCCGACGTGCACTACTACGATGTGCGCGACGCGGACGGCCGGGTCATCGCCGGAGCCTACTTCGACCTGTACGCGCGCAACGGCAAACGTGGCGGGGCGTGGATGGATGTGTGCCGCGCGCGCTTTGACGACGGCGCGCAATCGCAGTTGCCGGTGGCCTTCCTCACCTGCAACTTTGCCCCGCCCACCGCGGAGCGTCCGGCGCTGCTCAGCCACGACGACGTGCAGACGCTGTTCCACGAATTCGGCCACGGCCTGCATCACCTGTTGACCGACATTGCCCTGCCCTCCATCGGCGGCATCGACGGGGTGGAGTGGGATGCGGTCGAGCTGCCCAGCCAGTTCATGGAAAACTTCGCGTGGAACCGCCAGGCCCTGGACCTGTTCGCGCGCCACCACGCCAGCGGCGAGGCGCTGCCGGAGGCACTGTTCGCACGCATGCTGGCGGCGCGGCATTTCCACGCTGGGTTGTTCCTGGTGCGCCAGCTCGAGTTCGCGTTGTTCGACTTCCTGCTGCATCTGCAGTACGACCCTGAGCTCGGCGCGCGTCCGCTGGCTGTGCTCGATGAGGCACGCAAGCAGGTGGCGGTGTTGTATCCGCCGGCATGGCAACGCTTCCCGCACGGCTTCACGCACGTGTTTGCCGGTGGTTACGCGGCCGGCTACTACAGCTACCTGTGGGCAGAGCTGCTCAGCGCCGACGCGTTTGGCGCCTTTGTCGAGCATGGCGTGATCGATCGGGACACCGGCGAGCGCTTCCGCCGCGAATTCCTGGCCGTCGGAGCCAGTCGTCCGGCGCTGGACAGCTTCGTCGCCTTTCGCGGGCGCAAACCGCAGGCGGATGCCCTGCTCGCCAGCTACGGCCTGACCACCACGGCGGATTGACAACGCGTAGCCACGGCATGCCGCACAATCACCGGAACTGCACGCACCGGGCCGGCCCATGGATCGCTACGAACGCATTCTGACGCTGCATCGCCTGCTCAAGGCCGCGCGCTATCCGGTGCCGCTGCCGCGCCTGCTCAGCGAGCTGGAATGTTCGCGCGCCACGTTGTACCGCGATGTCGCTTTCCTGCGTGATGCGCTCGGCGCGCCGATCGAAGGCGCCGGCGGCGAGCAGGCTGCCTTCCGCTACGCGGTGGGCGAGGGCGAGCGCTTCGAGCTGCCCGGGCTGTGGCTGACCTCCGACGAGCTGGCTGCGCTGCTGGCGTTAAACGAGCTGATCAGCCGCTCCGGTCCCGGCGTGCTGGCCGGCGCGCTGGCGCCGTTCAAGTCGCGCATCGAGGGCCTGCTTTCGGACAAGGCCAGCGGCAAGGCGCTGCCGGTCGAGCGCATCCGTGTGATCACCTGGGGCGAGCGCAAGCTCGACCAGCAGGTGTTCCGCATCGTCGCCGGCGCGGTGCTGGAGCGGCGACAGTTGCGCTTCAGCTATCGCGCGCGCACCACCAATACCGACAGCCACCGCCGCGTCTCGCCGCAGCGCCTGACGCATTACCGCGACAACTGGTACCTGGACGTCTGGGACCACGATCGCGAGGGGCTGCGCAGCTTCGCCGTGGACCGCATTGCCGACCCGCGCGCCCAGGAGGCGCCGGCCATTGACGTGCCCGAGACCGATCTCAACGAGTTGCTGGCCTCCAGCTACGGCATCTTTGCCGGCGTGCCCAAGGCCTGGGCCACCATCCGTTTCTCGGCGCACGCCGCACGCTGGGTCGCCGACGAGCACTGGCACTCGCAGCAAAAGGGCGAGTGGCTGGCCGATGGTCGCTACGAGCTGAAAGTGCCCTACGCCAAGTCGCGCGAACTGTTGATGGACGTCCTCAAATACGGACCCGACGCCGAGGTGGTGGCGCCGCTGCCGCTGCGCGAAGAGATGAAGAACCTGCTGCAGTTGGCGCTGGGGGATTATCGGTGAACGCAGGGAACAGGGAACAGGTAAAGCGCGTCATTGCGCCTTGTCGCTACCAGCAGCCAGCTCCGGAACGCCTGCATCCGGATGACCTTGCTCTTCCTGTTCCCCAATCCCCACCCTACGGATGAAACGGCCAGAAGATGGGTATCAGCCACATCGACAGCGCGCAGAAGATCAGGATCAGCGGGATGCCCACCTTCATGAAGTCGGTGAATTTGTAGCCGCCGGCGTAGTAGACCATCGTGTTGGTGGGATAACCCACCGGCGTGGCGAACGAGGTCGCCGCGGCG
>JBDTIE010000263.1:0-4001 GCA_039936515.1 Rhodanobacter sp.
GGCGCGTGATCATGTCCGTTTCATCCACCATGCGACACTTGCGCAAGTCCGGCATCCGCATTGCAAGCGTGCTGCTGTTGGTGCTGCCGGTGCTGGCCGCCGCGCAGAGTGCCCCGCCACTGCCGCCCCCGCGCCAGGCCACGCCGCCAAAGGTGTGGGTGCTGACACCGCCGCCTGCCGCAATGCAGTTTCGCCAGAGCGCGCAGCAGCAACACTTGCGCGACCAACTGCAGAAAAGCCAATTGGAGAGCAACCTGCATCAGTACGTGAGTGACCAGTCGCGGCGCCCCGCGAGCGAGGATGCGCTCACTCGCGCTCAGGCCGAGCAGGCCGACCAGGCGCGGCGCGCGCGTGACCACGCCGCGCAGCAGGACCTGCTTGATCGCAGCACGCGCCTCACCGCGCCGCCACCGGTGCCACATCTGCAGCCGGTACCGAAACCGGCGCCGGCGAGCACTCGCTAGGGACTCTTCACCTCACGCCACGGCGCGTTCGTCGCGCAGCGTGCGCTGTTCCAGTTGCAGCAGGAACTGCTTGGTCGGCAACCCGCCGCCAAAGCCAGTGAGCTTTCCGTTGGCGCCAATCACCCGATGGCACGGCACGATGATGGACAGCGGGTTGCGGCCGTTGGCGGCACCCACAGCCCGTGAGGCCGCGGGCTTGCCTATGCGGCGCGCAAGCTCGCCATAGCTGATGGTGGTGGCGTAGGGGATCTGTCGCAGCGCCATCCACACGGCCAGCTGAAATGGCGTGCCGTGCGGGTTCAGGCGCAGGTCGAAGCTGCGCCGGGTGCCGGCAAAATATTCGTCCAGCTGCCGGTGCGCCGTCGCCAGCGTTTTGCTCGCGCGCACCCATTGTGGCTGCAGCACGGTGAGGTGGCTTTCCACCTCGAAGCACATCTCGCGCAGTCCGCCGGCGTCGGCAATCAGTCGCAGGCGACCGACCGGGCTGTCGATGTCGTCGTAGTAGGTGGTTGAGTCGGTCATGTGCAAAACCCCGGGTGGAGTGGTTGGTCGAAGAATGCGCGTCAACTGCGATCGCCTGCCGCGCACCACAGGTGCATGACCGCGTACGCACGCCACGGTTGCCACGGCGCGGCGCGCGCGGCGAGTTGCACGGTAGTCAGCGCAGCACCGCCGTCGGCGGCCTGGCGGCGCAGGATCAGGTCGCCGGCGGGGAAGGCGTCCGGGTCGCCTTGGCGCAGCGCGATGTACTGCGCCGTCCACGGCCCGATGCCGCGCAGCGCGGTCCAGCGCTGGACGAATTCCTCCAGCGTCTGTCCGCCGCCCAGACCCACCCGACCATCCAGCAAGGCCTGCGCCACGGTTTGCACGGTGGTGGCGCGGGCGCGGGTCAGGCCGATGTCGCTGAAGTCCGCCTCGGCAAGCATCTGGACGGTTGGAAACAGGTGCGTCAGCGCGTACGGCATGCCTGCTGCCAGCGGTGCGCCGAAACGTTGCACGAAGCGGTTTGCCAGCGTGCGTGCGCGGGCCACGCTGATCTGCTGGCCAAGCACCGCACGCACCGCAATCTCGAAGCCGTCCCAGCAGCCGGGAACGCGCAGCCCCGGCCGTCGTGCGCACAACGGCCCAAGCAACGCATCGGACGCCAGCGTTTGCGTGATCGGCAACGGGTTGGCGTCCAGGTCGAACATGCGCCGCACGCGGGTCACCACCGCCAGTAGTGCGGTCGGTTGCGGGCAATGCACTTGCAGGCGAAGCGCCTGCGCACCCGGCCAGACGCCCAGGTGAAACCACCCCGGCGCCTGCGGCGGCCCAAACGCGCGCGCGTAACCGTGACCGTCCACGCTCTCAACCCCCGGCAAGGCGCGCGTGCGCAGGAAATCCAGCATCGCGTCGAAGTCGTACGGCGGGCGGTATTCCAGGCGCAAGACCAACGGCGCGTCCGCGCTGGCGCGTGGCTGCCGGCGCAGTTGCCGTGGCTGCATGCGATTGGCCAGCACAAACGCGGCGTTGAACCGACGCAGGCTCTGGAAGCCGGCCGCCAGCGCCACCTGCGTCACCGGCATGGCGGTCTCCGTCAGCAATTGCTTGGCAAACAGCAGCCGCCGCGTGGCATGCACACTGCGCGGTGGCGCCCCGACGCGTTCGACAAACAGCCTGCGCAGTTGCCGTGCGCCAACGCCAACGCGTGCCGCCAATTGCTCGACCGAGCCGCCTTCCAGCGCGCCGTCAGCGATCAGCTTGAGCGCGCGCGCCACGGTGTGGTCGGCGGGATTCCACCAACCATTGCCGGGCGCCAGCTCCGGCCGGCAACGCAAGCACGGCCGGAAGCCGGCAGCCTCCGCTGCCGCGGCATTGGCGAAATAGCGCACGTTGGCGCGCTTGGCGGCCGGCGCCGGACACACTGGCCGGCAATAGATGCCAGTACTGCTGACCGCGGTGAAGAACAGACCGTCAAAGCGCGCGTCGCGGCTGTGGCGTGCCTTCTCGCAGATGCGTGGATCGGGCAGGGGGCTGGTCGAGGTGCTGGACATGGACGCAGGCTAGCACCGCCGGTCCGCACAAACTGGCCGCTTTCGGACGTGGTTGTGGCGCGACGGAAGACGTCGCGATCGCTCAACGTTTGCTGAGGTCTTCGATCACCGACACCAGCTGCTGCATGGGGAAGGGTTTTTCCAGCACAGCGCAGTTTTCGTACGCCGGCGGCAGTTGCGCGGCGTTGTAGCCAGTCAACACGCAGACCGGTATGTCTTGCTCCTCCAGCAGCGGCAGCAGCACTTCAGTGGTGGTCCGCGCCAGCCGGTAGTCGATCAGTGCCACGTCCGGTCGCGCGTTCTGCAGCAGCTGCGTCGCCTCCTCCACCGTGGCGGCCGGGCCCAGCACGCGATAGCCGCGCATGCCCAGCGTGAGCTCCAGCGTGGAGGCGATCATCAGTTCGTCTTCCACGATCAGTACCAGTGGCGCAACACCCTCGTCGGTCATGCCGGTTCCTCGGAGGCTAGTGCGACGCGCGGGATGTACATGTCCACCACCAATCCGTCCGGGGCAAAATCGACGTCGCTGCGTCCGTGGAGTTCATACGCAAGCTGGCGTTCGACCAATGACGAACCGAAGCCGTGGCGCCGGGGCGCGGTCACCATCGGTCCGCCGCGCTCACGCCAGTGTATGTCCAGTGCGCCGTGGGCTTCGTCGGCTTGCGACCATTGCACGGTGATACGCCCTGCGCCATTGGACAACGCGCCGTATTTGACGGCATTGGTCGCCAGTTCATGGATCACCATGCCCAGCGCCAGCGTCTCGCGCGGATCGAGCTGGACGTCCGGCCCGCTCAGCGTGAAGCGGTCTGCACTGACCAGGCTGCCGAGTTCGCCGCGGATCAGTTCGCACAGATCCATGTGCGACCAGTCCGCCTCGGTCAACATCTTGTAGGTGCGCGCCATGGCGAACAGGCGGCTGAGAAACCCGTCTAGCAGGTCCTGCTCCATCACTGGCGCCAGCGTTTGCTGCGCCATCGCGCTGACCACGGCGAGCATGTTGCGTACGCGGTGGTTGAGTTCGCCGATCATGGTCTTGTGTCGCGTATCGGCGCGCGCCAGATCGGTGACATCGACAAACGTCATTACCACGCCGCCGGACTCCGCCTCGCCGGTATACGGCAGCAGCCGCATCAAGTAATGCCGGGTGCCATCCTTGCGCTGCACCGCGCGCTGCACCGGCTGGCGCGTGGCCATGGTCTGCTGCAGCTCGGCGGCCAGGTCAAAGTCTTCCAGTCGATGGTTGAGGTCGCTGATCAAGCGTCCGCAATCACCGGGGATGAGCGTGAAGATGGCGGTCGCCGGCGTCGTGAAGCGGCGAATGGCCAGGTGCTGGTCGAGAAAGACCGTCGCGATGCCGGTGCTTTCCAGCAACCCCTCCAGGTCCGCGTTGGACTGGTCCAGCGCCTCCACATGCCGGCTCATTTCGTAATTGACGGTCTGCAGTTCCTCGTTGACCGATTGCAGCTCCTCCTTGGAGGTTTCCAGTTCCTCGTTGGACGAT
>JBDTIE010000264.1:0-3695 GCA_039936515.1 Rhodanobacter sp.
GGTCGGCAGCATGACGCCGTGGCAGCACGACAGCTTTGTCGTGCGCTGGGACGACCGCACGCTCAACGCCGATGCGTTCGTCAGCTTCGCGCTGGACATGGACGGCCACATCACGCAGGTACGCATGCAGCCGATGTCGCCGCTGACCGACTTCAGTTTCGACTTCCAGGACCTGCGCCTGGTGCCGGTGGCGGACGCGTCCGGAGCGCGTTAGACAAGTCCGGTCAATGCGCAAGATCGGGACCGCGGGGTGGGACGAGCGGGGGCAGACTGCTCGCCAACCCCACGGAGACGCGCTATGAAAACCCATACCCGCGACGGTTACCTGCGCCGCATCGATCAAGTGGTCGCGTTGTTGCAGCAGGCCGTGTCCGACCATGCCGAATTGCCCGACCTGCCGGAACTGGCCCGGGCTGCGCATTTTTCCCCGTTTCATTTTCATCGCATCTACCGCGCGCTGACCGGGGAGACCATCGGTCGCACGGTGGCGCGACTGCGTTTGTTGCGCGCATTGCAGTTGTTGTCCGACCCGCGATGGGCCGTGACCGACGCTGCGCTGGCGGTGGGCTACGAAACGCCACAAGCGTTTGCCCGGGCATTCCGGCAGGCACTGGATGCCAGCCCCAGGAGGTGCGCGCACAGCCAGCGCGGCTGGCGGCGGCGCTGGTGCACTTGAGCCGGACGCCGGCGCCCGAGACTTCACAACTCGCGCCATTGCAGGTGGACGTGATATCGCTGGAGCCTTTCACGCTGGTGGCCACGCGCAACACGGGCGACGACTCGCAGATGGCCGTCGCGTACGAGTCGCTGTTTGGCTGGGCCGCCGAACACGGCGTGCTTGAGCGCGTTGCTGGCATCTACGGCGTGCCGTGGCAGGACCGCCGCGACACACCGGCGGCCGAATGCGAATTCGATTGCGCGCTGGCGTTCGATGGTGAGGTGACCGCCGGTGACGGTACTCAGCCGCTGGTGCTGGGCGGCGGCCAATGGGCGCGCGTGCGTCATGTCGGCGCGTATGCCGGGCTGGAACCTGCCACCGACATGCTGCTGGCGCACTGGCTGCCAGGCAGCGGGCATATGCTGCGCGAGGTGCCGCTGTTCCATCACTACCTCGACGACCCCGAACAGACCCCGGAAGCGCTGTTGCGCACCGACATCCACCTACCCGTGCTGCGTTTGTCGTGAGGTGCTCCGACGCCGGCTACTCAGGCTGCCACGGGTCGTAGCTGCCGAAATACCACAGGTGGCCTTCGAGGTCGCGGCAGCTGTAGCCGGCGCCGCCGTAATCCTTTTCGGCGTACTCGTCGACGATCACGGCGCCAGCATCCCGGGCGCGCTGGTAGTGGGCCTTGCAGTCGGTCACGGTCACGCACGGGCACTGGGTCTCGCGTCCGCCAATATCCTCCGGCTGCGCGATATGCGCGCCGAACGCGTGGTCGCTCACCTCACCCAGCATGACCATGCCGGCGCCGTAGGTCAGTTGCGCGTGCGCGACGCGACCGTGTGCGTCCTCGTGCACTGCGTGCGCGGTGAAACCGAAGGCCTTGCACAGCCAGTCGATCGCGGTGCGCGCATCGCGGTAGCGCAGGCAGGGAATGATGGTGCTTCCGGGTTGGGTCGACATGGGCAACGCTCCTCGGGGTAACGGTTGAGTCATTGGATGCACAGCCGGCAAGCGGTCACCTCAACCGCTCTGGATGTTGTCTTCCGGTGGCAGGTTGCGCACCACCATGTTCTGTGGCCGCGTCAGCGGAAGGTGCGCGTCGCGCAGGCGGTCCAGGACCTCGAACAGCACCGCACTTTTCACCGTGCCCACGTCGCGCGGGCTGTTGACGTAGGCGGTGCAGGCGAAAGTCAGCGAGCCGGCGTCGATATTGTCCAGCGTCACTGCTGGCGCCGGTGTGTCCAGCGTGCCCGGATGTTCGCGCAGGACCTCCAAGACCAGTGTGCGCACCTTGGCCGCGTCGGTATCCAGCGGCATCGGCAGCTTGATCAGCACACGTCCCTTGGCATTGGCCAGGGTGACGTTTCGTACCTTTTCGGTGATGAGTTGCGAATTGGGCACGATCACTGTCGATCGGTCACCCATGCGGATCTCGGTGGCGCGTACGTTGATGCGCTGGATATCGCCCTCGACGTCGCTCAGGCTCACCCAGTCGCCCACCTTCACCGGCCGCTCCACCAGCAGGATCAGCCCGGAGATGAAATTCTGCACGATCGCCTGCAGGCCAAAGCCGATGCCGACGGTCAGCGCACTGACGATCCAGGTGATGCTTTTCAGATCCACCTGCATTTCCGCCAGCGTCAGCACCACCACCAGCAGGCCGGCCACGTAGCCAACGAGGGTGACCAGCGAGGTCTGCATGCCGGCGGTCATGGCTGTCCGCGGAAGCAGTTGCGTGGCGAGCCAACCCTTGAATGCGCGCACCAGCAGCAGGCCGACCACCAGGACCGCCAGGGAATAGAAGATCGTCCCGGGCTTGATGGGCACGCTGCCCAGATGCAGGTTGCCCAGACTCTGCGTGACGCTGGCCAGCAACTCGCGCGGACCAGCGCCAAAGGGCGACAGCACGATGGCCAGTGCCAACAGCATCAGGGCCAGGCGCGACACGCCGGAGAGCACCACCGCGACCTGTTCCAGCGTGTTGCCGCCCATGCCGAAGGTCGCCTGCACGCCCTGGCCAGTGGACCGATCCGGCGCCAGCAGCGTGTGGAAAAGATCGTGCACGAGATGGCTGAGCACGTACAGTGTGGCCACGACGACGCCGATCCACAGCATGTCCAGCGCCACGAAATAGGCCAGCGCGATGAAGCCGGTGGCCACGCCGAGCCAGCTGACGAGGACACCGACGGTCGCGCCGGTGCGCAGTATCGCCAGCCATACCGGCTGCGCTGCTGGCGGCTTGCCGTCGGCGGCCAGGGCTCGGCGCGCATGACGCAGGCGCACCAGCACGGCGCCGATCAGGCCGCTGACCACCAGCGCAATCAGTGCATGCGCGGCGACCGTGACGGCCAGGCTCGCGCCCAGCATGCGCGTGATCCGGTCAAACAGGCCAAACACCAATGCGGCCGCGCCGAGCAGCCACGGAAACACCCGCAGGCGCTGCGCGGTGAGGTCCGACAGGGCCGGCAGGCGCCATGTTGGCCTGCCCACCGACAGCAGCGCGCGACCCAGTCCGGTCACATAGGCGGCAAACAGCACCAGGCCCACCACCGCCGCCGCCAGTGCGTCCAGATCGGCGTCCAGAGCGTTGTTCCAGTTCAGACCAACCCGCAGCAGCTGGGCTGCCAGGCCGGCAATGACGACCGAGCTCAGCGCCACGCCGGCAGCCAGCGCGCTGCGACGCAGGTGCCCGTCCGGCATCTGTCGCGCTGCCAGCCACAGCAGCAGGTGATCCAGCAGCCAGCGGCCGGCGACCAGTAGCAGTCCGGCGCCGATCAGGCACCAGATCAACGGCTGGCGTTGCCCAGGTTGCCAGGCGTCGTTGAGCGCGGCGTGCACTCGCGTGCCAAAGCGGCGCACGCGCAGTGTGTCCTCCGGCCACGCGCGCAATGGAGCAACCCAGAACACCCGGCTGAACGGCGCCGCGGTGCGCGAACTCAGGCGCGCCTGAAACTCGTCGTTGCGCTGCGCGGCAATCTGCGCCGCCAGCTGTCCGGCGTTCTGGTTGAGCAACTGCGCCTGCTTGATCTGC
>JBDTIE010000265.1:0-7137 GCA_039936515.1 Rhodanobacter sp.
CCGCAAACTCGACCGCTGGCTGCAACCGGGTGGTCATGCCGATGGCGACACGGATCTGGCGCGCGTGGCGTTGCGTGAAGCGTGCGAGGAAACCGGCGTTTTGGGGCTTGTATCGGAAGGCGACGTCTTCGACATCGACCGCCACCACATCCCGGCGCGCGGCGGCGAGCCCGCGCACTGGCACCACGACGTGCGCTACGTCGTGCGTGCCGGCGTGGACGAACGCTTCGTCCTCAACAGCGAATCGCGCGCATTGATATGGCGACCCATCGCCGCCGTGGCCGCTGATGAGACGCTCGAATCGTCACTGCGGCGCATGGCGCGCAAATGGCTGGAGCGCGCCACGTAGACGACTGGATGCCATCCTCACCGTTGCGCCCGTACCGGACGTACAAAATCAAGGCCCGCATTGCGGGCCTTGTTTGTAGCAAAGGAGCGAGTGGCTGATTGCGGCCCGCCAACCCTCGTTTCCGGTGGTTACGAAAACCTGCGTCGACGATACAAAGTGCCCAGCAGCACCAGTCCCAGCGCCATCATGCCGAGCGCGCCCGGCTCAGGAACCTGGGTGCCACCGACTGGCGTGGACGAACCCCACGTGATGTCGTCGAAAGCAATTTGGTTGGCCGTGCCAGCAAGGTCGACCGAATGGGCGATGCCACTGAAGGTCACTCCGATCGGAAGCCATGCGAAATACGGCGGTCCGCTCGAGTCGCCCGAACAAGTAGAGCTGGTCATGTTCAAGGTCAGCGTGGCAAGGACGTTTCCAGTGGCATCCAGCCCGTCGTAAACAATTACTGTCCCGATAAAAGTCTGCAACGTGTAGAAGAACGAAAAACCGGTATCGAACCCGGCCGCCACGTTCATTGTTGCTGCGCCACCCGACAGGAAAAACAGGACCGTGTCGGGTGATGGCTCATTGGCGAAATTGCCGCTTCCGCCCGCGTCGCTGTCGATAAGTCCCAAGCTGGTGTCCGCAAACTCGACACCGTAATTGGTTCCCGAATTGCCTTGGCTGTCCGTGCCGCCGTTATAGAACTGATTGACACTGGCATGGTCACCCACGCCCCCGAACGTAAGCACGACCGGTACCGCGTAGGCGCGGAGGGTGATGCCGAATGCCAACACGATACACGCCAAGGAAATACCCATGACTTTTTTGATGGCCATTACCGATGCCGCTGAAAATACGACTGACATGGTGAAGTCATCTTGTCCGATACGAACGGAACGACATTGTTTTAGCGGTGGTGTGTCGTAAACCCGCATGAAAAATGCAGCAAGGAGCGCGCCAAAAAAATAAATACAATAAATCATGCATTTGACTGCGACCGACAGAACCGTTTTGTAGGATTTCCGACTATCGGTAAACCTTGGGGTTTTAGTCCGTCATCGAAACCCAGGTTCCGTCGCCGGCTTGGGCCGAACCTTGGCAGAAATTCAAGGTGTTAGGATTTCCGGCATCGCCGTGACCTTCTCGACAAGCGCCGTCGCCCTTCAGCTCCAGCGCACGCATTGCGGCAATTGCGCGATGCGGCCGTATACGTTTTGGGTCGGCTGAAGCCCACCCTGCGCGTCGGGCCTACGCGTATTTTCCCGGCGCGGGATTCACGTGGCCGCAGGTCGTGCAGGTACGCGCTGCCATCGAGCGGTAATAGCGCTCGAACACCGGCGGAAAGTCGTGTTCAATGTTTTCCAGCACGAAGTACTCCTCGTACAGTTTATGGTTGCAGTGTTCACAGAACCACAGCAGGCCGTCCTTCTCACCGGCGAGACGGCGGCGTTCAATCACCAGGCCAATGGATCCGGCGGCGCGATTGGGCGAGTGTGGGACGCGCGGCGGCAGATAGAAGATTTCGCCCGCGCGCAAGGGAATGTCCCGCGCGACGCCATCGTCCTGCAGCTTCAGCGTGATCTCGCCCTCGAGCTGGTAGAAAAATTCGGGGCCTTCGTCGTAGTGGTAGTCGGTGCGCGCGTTCGGACCGCCGACGATCATGATGATGAAGTCGCCATCGACGATGCATTTGTTGCCCACCGGGGGCTTGAGCAGGTGTCGGTGTTCGTCGATCCAGTGTTGCAGATTGAGTGGCGGCAGCAGGGCCATGGCGGCAATCCGGGCTAAGGAAGCGGTCACCTTAGCGCCCGCGCCGACGCAAAAAAAGCCGCCCGGTGAGGGGCGGCTGGATCACGCGGAACAATGTCGCCTGAGGCGTCGCTTACGGCATCAGCACCTTGTCGATGACGAAGATGACGCCGTTGGACTGCATGACGTTGGCAATGGTGATGTGCGCGACGTTGCCTTTGTCATCGGTGACAGTCCAGGCCTTGCCTTCCTGCGCTACGGTGATCGAATCGCCCTCGACCGTCTTCAGCATCGCCTTGCCACCGCCGGCCTTCGCCGCCTGCTTCAGGTCATGCGCGGTCATCTTCCCGGGCACCACGTGGTAAGTCAGGATCTTGCTCAGCATGGCTTTGTTTTCAGGCTTGAGCAGGGTCTCGACCGTGCCCGCCGGCAACGCGGCAAAGGCCTCGTTGGTTGGCGCAAACACCGTGAATGGACCCTTGCTTGACAGCGTGTCGACCAGACCGGCCGCCTTCACCGCGGCGACCAGGGTGGTGTGGTCCTTGGAGTTCATCGCATTCTGCACAATGTTGCGCGACGGCAACATCGCGGCGCCACCGACCATCACGGTCTTTTCCATGCTTGCCGGGCTGTCCATGCTGCCGGCAAACGCGACCGGGATGACCGCGGCCGTACCGAGGGCCAGACCCAGGGCAATGCCCAGGCTGCGCATGCGCTGATTGATCTTCATGAGGTTCTCCAGATTTTCCGCTTCGCGGGTTGGAAGCGTTGGGAGATACGCAGCCGGTCGCCTCGCGGATGCAGCGCAGGCGAAATAGGCTACCAATCTGATGCCTGCGGTTCAGGCTCCACCGATGGCGCCCTTGGCTACCACCGGCCCGGTCGGCGCCCCGGTGGGCGAACCGCCCATCGGTTCAATGGACACGGCAAGTGCGGCGCGGCTGTCGATGCGCGCCAGCAGGCGCTTGTCCAGCGTGATGGCGGTGGGCCGGTCCATCGCGATCATGCCCAGCGACATCGGCTTGCCGCCGGCGGGGATCAGCCACAACTCGGCGGCGTGGTTGCGGGCCATGGGCGCAGGCGCGGCGGCCATCACGACCATCTGCGCGTGCTTGACGTCCATCGTCGCTGTCCAACCGACCACACCGTTGTCCTGGCGGATGCTGGCGGTCATGTAGCTGGCGCTGGCGGCGTTGGGTGCGGTGAGGAAGGCCGGCCGGCTGGCGATGACCACCAGGCACGCTGCCGCCACCACGCTGGCGCCGATGCCCAACCAGCGCCACAGCCGCAGGCTGTCCCACAACGACGTCGCTGTCGCTTGACGCTGGACCGGTGCCAGTTGCAACTGGTCGCGGATGCGCGTCCAGACATAGTCGGGGGGCGTCACGGCCTGCACATCCTCAGCCAGCGGCAGCAACCTTTGCTGCCAAAGTGCGATGTCCGCAGCGACCGCCGGGTCTTCGCCTGCGGCACGCGTGACCGCCGCGCGCGACTCGGCGTCGAGCACGCCCAAGGCGTATTCGGCGTGGCGCAGGTCGTCGGCGGGAGTGGTCGATGGCGTGTTCATGTTTCCAGACAGGTACGCAATTGCAGCAGGCTGCGGCGGATCCAGCTTTTCATGGTGCCCAGTGGCACGTTTGTGCGTGCCGCCAGTTCGTTATACGTCGCACCGGTGAAAAAGGCTGCACGCACCGCAGCTTGATGCGTCGGTTCCAGCGCATCCAGGCAGCGTTGCAGGCGTTGCCGCTCCTGGCTGGACTGCGCCTGGCTCGGCGGCGAGGGCTGTTCGTCCGCGGCATCCTCGATCTGCCGCGGGTCGTCCAGGGTTGCCTCGCGGTGTTGGCGCAGACGATCGATGGCCTTGTTGCGCGCCAGCGTCATCAGCCAGGTCATGGCAGCGGCCTTGCCTGCATCGAAGGTCGCGGCACGTCGCCACACGGTGATGCAGACTTCCTGCAGCACCTCCTCCGCCTCGCTGCGGTTGCGCAGCAGGCGCAGGCACACGCCAAACAACCGGCTCGAGGCGAGTTGGTACAGCGCGGCGAATGCGGCCTGGTCGCCGCGCCCGGTCAGCACCAGCAGGTGTGCCAGGTGCGTGCGTTCGTCGGCGGTGGTTGGGGTAGCCACAGTCAGACTTCCAGCGTCGCCAGGTCGCCTTTTTGCTCCAGCCAGGCCTTGCGGTCGCCAGCGCGCTTTTTGGACAGCAGCATGTCCATCAATTTGGTGGTGCTGGTGTCGTTGGCGTCGTCATCGATGGTCAGTTGCACCAGTCGCCGGGTGTCGGGGTGGATGGTTGACTCGCGCAGCTGCGGCGGGTTCATCTCGCCCAGGCCCTTGAAGCGCGTGGTGCTGACCGTGCCCTTCATCTTTTCACGCTCGATGCGCGCGAGCATGGCTTGTTTCTCGCTTTCATCCAGGCAGTAGAACACCTGCTTGCCGACGTCGACGCGAAACAGCGGCGGCATGGCGATGAACACATGGCCCTCGCTGACCAGCTTGCGGAAGTGGCGCAGGAACAACGCCGCAAGCAGCGTGGCAATGTGCAGGCCGTCGGAGTCGGCGTCGGCCAGCACGATCACCTTGCCATAGCGCAGGCCGGACAGATCGTCCTTGCCCGGATCGCAGCCGATGGCCACGGCCCGGTTGTGCACTTCCTCCGAAGCCAGCACCTGCGTGGACTCCACCTCCCAGGTGTTGAGGATCTTGCCGCGCAGCGGCAGGATGGCCTGGAACTCCTTGTCGCGTGCCTGCTTGGCGCTGCCGCCGGCCGAATCGCCCTCCACCAGGAACAGCTCGGTGCGCGACAGGTCAGTCGCAGTGCAGTCGGCCAGCTTGCCGGGCAGGGCGGGGCCTTGGGTGATCTTCTTGCGCACGATCTGCTTGGACGCCTTCAATCGCGCGCTGGCGCGCTCGATGGCAAGCTGGGCAATGCGCTCGCCCACTTCCACGTGCTGGTTGAGCCAGATGCTGAAGGCGTCGTGGATGATGTTTTCCACCAGGCCAGCGGCGTTGCGCGAGGACAGCCGCTCCTTGATCTGGCCGGCAAATTGCGGGTCGCGCAGGCGCGCGGACAGCACGAACGACAAGCGCTCCCAGACATCTTCGGGCGCCAGCTTCACGCCGCGCGGCAGCAGGTTGTGCAGGTCGCAGAACTCGCGCACGGTGGTGGTCAGGCCGGTGCGCAGGCCGTTGACGTGCGTGCCGCCCTGCAGGGTCGGGATCAGGTTGACGTAGCTTTCCTGCACCAGCTCGCCCTCTGGCAGCCAGGCCAGCGCCACTTCCAGGCCCTCGTCGTCGCGCGCGGTGTGGTGCACGAACAACTCGTTGGGCAACGCCTCGGTACCGTCAAGCTCGCCGCGCAGGTAGTCGCGCAGGCCGTTTTCGTAATGCCATTGGCAGCTTTCGCCGCTGGCGTGGTCGGTCAGGTTGACGGTGAGCCCCGCGCACAGCACGGCCTTGGCACGCAGCAGGTGCTTGAGCTTGGGCAGCGAGATTTTCGGCGAGTCGAAATACTTCGCCTCAGGCCAGAACTTGATCGTGGTGCCGCTGCGCTTCTTGGGCACGCTGCCGAGCGTCTCCAGCTTGCCCTGTTTGTCGCCGTGCGCAAACACCATGCGGTATTCACTGCCGTTGCGGCGGATGGTGACCTCGGCGCGCTCGGACAACGCGTTGACCACCGACACGCCCACACCATGCAGGCCACCGGAAAAGTTGTAGTTCTTGCCGCTGAACTTACCACCGGCATGCAGCCGGGTCATGATCAGTTCCACGCCGGAGACCTTTTCCTCCGGATGGATGTCCACCGGCATGCCGCGGCCGTCATCGCTGACCTCGACCGAGCCGTCCTCGTGCAGCACGACGTCGATGCTCGAGGCGTAGCCGGACAACGCCTCATCCACCGAGTGGTCGACCACTTCCTGCACCAGATGGTTGGGCCGCGTGGTGTCGGTGTACATGCCCGGACGGCGCTTGACCGGATCCAGGCCGGAAAGGACTTCAATGTCGGCGGCGTCGTAACGACTGCTCATGCGCGGGTTTCAATCAGGACAAGACGACAAAGCATGCGGCGCACGAGCCGGCAGGGTCAAGCTGGCGGTTGCCGCGTGGGGCGCACTTGGCGTGGGCGCTGGCCACGCCGGCGCCGTTGTCCTAGCGATACCCCTGCGCTTGCAACGTGAACAGGTGCGCGTAGTGGCCGGCAAGGTCCATCAATTGCGCGTGGCTGCCGCGCTCGATGATGCGACCGTCCTGGATGACGATGATCTGGTCGGCCATGCGCACGGTGGAGAAGCGGTGCGAGATCAGGATGACGATGCGCTGCCCGGCCAGTTCGCGGAAATGTTCGAAGATGGTGGCTTCGGCCGCCGCATCCATCGCCGCGGTGGGTTCGTCCAGCACCAGGATGTCCGCGCCCGAGCGCATGAACGCGCGCGCCAACGCGATCTTTTGCCATTGCCCGCCGGACAACTCGCGTCCGGAGCGAAACCACTTGCCAAGCTGCGTGTCGAAGCCTTCGGGCAAGGTGTCGATGAAGTCGCTGGCCATGCCCTTGTCGCTGGCCGTGCGCCAGCGAGCTTCGTCCTCGAAATGGGTGACATCGCCGGCGCCGATGTTCTCCCCCACGCGCATCTGGTAACGCGCGAAATCCTGGAAGATCACTCCGATGCGCTGGCGCAGCGTGGCCGCGTCCCATTCGCGCAGGTCCGTGCCGTCGAGCAGGATGCGTCCCGCGTCGGGCCGGTAAAGCTCCGTCAGCAACTTGATCAGCGTGGTCTTGCCCGAGCCGTTCTGGCCAACCAGCGCCAGCGATTCGCCCGGGCGGATATGCAGGTTGATGTCGTGCAACGCCGGCTCGCTGGCTTCGGGGTAGGTAAAGCTGACATGCTCGAAGCGGATGCCGTCGCCCGGCTGCACGCCTGTCGTGGCGCTGCCGCTGGCGGCGTTGACCGGCGTCTCCAGATACTCGTACAAGGTGGACAGGTAGAGGTTGTCCTCGTACATGCCGCCGATGGCCGACAGCATCGCCGACACCGCAGACTGACCCTGGCGGAACAGCA
>JBDTIE010000266.1:0-5601 GCA_039936515.1 Rhodanobacter sp.
ATCACCATCTTCCAGAGCATCGGCTATTACCAGAACACCAATCTGGGATTGATCTGGATCGACCGCAGCGTTGATCTGGACCTGCTTGGCTTCCACGTGCCGGTGGCGTGGTTCAACTCGATCGATCCGCTGGCCAGCAGCCTGGGCGTGCCGTTGCTGCTGGCATTGTGGCGCTGGCAGGCCACGCGCAGCCGGGAGCCGGACGATCTGGGCAAGATCGCCATCGGTGCGTGGATCACTGTTGCCGCCAATCTGCTGCTGGTGGCGGCCAGCCTGGCAAGCACGCGGACCAGCGCCCTTGTGCCGGTCGTCTACGACGCCCTGCTTGGCATCGGCTTCCTCTTCTACTGGCCGACCTTGCTGGCGCTGGTTTCGCGTGCGGCACCGGCATCGATCAAGGCGACCATGATGGGCGCGGTGTTTCTCACGCTTTTCGTCGGCAACAGCATCATCGGCTGGCTTGGCAGTTTCTACGAACACATGACGCCGGCCGGATTCTGGGCCATGCACGCGGGCATCGCCGGGTTCGGTGGGGTGCTGGCGTTCGGCTTGCGCGGTCCATTGAAGCGCGCGCTCGAAATCGACCGATGACGGTGGCGCCCTGCCCGCTACGGGCTCAGTGCACCAGCTGGTTGATTTCCATGATCGGCAACAGGATGGCCATCACGATCACCAGCACGACACCACCCATGACCAGGATCATGACCGGCTCAAGCAGCGTCAGCAGCACTGCCAAGCGTCGTTCCAGCGTCCGGGTTTCAAGCTGGGCCGCGCGTTCAAGCATGGATTCCAGCTGGCCACTGGCTTCGCCGCTGCCCACCAGGTGCAGCATCAGCGGCGGAAAAATCTGCGTGGCAGTCAACGCTCGTGCCAGCGT
Organism: Rhodanobacter sp.; assembly: GCA_039936515.1. Classification (GTDB taxonomy): domain Bacteria; phylum Pseudomonadota; class Gammaproteobacteria; order Xanthomonadales; family Rhodanobacteraceae; genus Rhodanobacter. Next base: position 878 of record JBDTIE010000266.1, read on the forward strand.
CTCGCCTTCGCGCACGCGCCCGATCGCCGCCTTGATGCCCGCTTGCATGACCAGGTTGGACATCGCGCTGGCAGCGTGACCGAGCGCCGACAACAACGGCACGCCGCCGCCAACCAGGATCGCCAGCGTGCTGGCGAAACGAGAGGTGTTCACGCCGCGAATGACGGGCCCCAGCCACGGCAAACGCAACACGAAGGCGTGCCAGCGGCGGCGGTAGAACTCGCGCCGGAGCGCGGCACGTGCAGCGATCGCAGCGGCAACTCCGATGGCCAGCAGATACACACCGGTGGCGCGCAGGAAATCGGACACCGCGATGAGCGAGCGCGTGAGCAGCGGCAAGGCTTGTCGCGACTGCTGGAAGACTTCCACGATTTGCGGCACGACGTAGACCAGCAGCCCGGTCACCACGCAGATCGCCACGAACGTCACCAGCGCCGGGTACAGCAACGCCAGGCTGGTCTTTTGGTGCAGCGCCTGGCGAGCGTCCAGGTAGTCAGCCAGATGTTGCAGCACATTGGGCAACGCGCCGGACTCCTCGCCACCGCGTACCAGCGCCCGATAGTAGTCAGGAAAGTTGCGGCCGTAGACGCCCAGCGCGGCGGCAAGCGACAGACCTGCGGTGACTTCGGCCTTGACTCCACCCAGCACTTCGCGCGTTTTCGCCGCCGAGACCTCCTCGATCAGCGCGGTCAGCGCGTGTTCCATGGTCAGCCCGGAAGTGAGCAAGGTGGCCAATTGCCGCGTCAGCAGGCTCAGCTCGGCCGGGGCAATGCCGCGCGACCACGGCGAAGCCTCGCGCTCGCGCATGCGCACCCGCTCGATGCGTTCGGGGTACATGCCCTGCGCGCGCAACTGGGCGCGTGCCTGACGTGGGGAATCGGCTTGCAGCAAACCGGCTTTGGTCTGTCCGGCGGCGTCCAAAGCCTGGTAGCGGAACGCTTCCATCGCCTCACCGCGCGCCCGTGACGCGCAAGACTTCTTCGATACTCACCACGCCTTCGGCGGCCAGCCGCATGCCGTCGTCGCGCAGCGAACCCATGCCACTGGCGCTGGCGTGCTCGCGCAACGTCTGCTCATCGACGCGGTCATGGATCAATCTGCGCAATTCATCATTGACCACCAGTAGTTCATGGATGCCGGTGCGGCCCCTGTAGCCGGAGCGGTTGCACGCAGGACAGCCGCGCGGCGCATGGAAGTTGCCGGTGGCGGACACCAGGCCCAAGCTGCGCAGCTGCGCGACATCGGCGGCCAGCGGCGCACGGCAGTGCAGGCACAACTTGCGCACCAGCCGCTGCGCGCCAATGCCGATCAGGCTGGACGCCAGCAGGAATGGCTCCACGCCCATGTCGACCAGTCGGGTCACCGCACTCACCGCATCATTGGTGTGCAGCGTTGTCAGCACGAGATGTCCGGTGAGGCTGGCCTGGATGGCAATCTGCGCGCTCTCCAGGTCGCGGATCTCACCAATCATCACCACGTCCGGGTCCTGTCGCAGGATGGTGCGCAAGGCCCGGGCGAAGGTCATGCCGATGCGGCTGTTGGTCTGCGTCTGGTTGATGCCGTCGAGGTCGTATTCAATCGGGTCCTCGACCGTCATGATGTTCAACGCCTTGGGGTCCAGTCGCGACAGCGCGGCATACAAGGTGGTGGTCTTGCCCGAGCCGGTGGGTCCGGTCATCAGGATGATGCCATGCGGCGCGCGGATCAGGCCATCCATCCGGGTCAGGGTGTCCGCATGCATGCCCAGCCGTGACAGATCAAGTCGGCCAGCCTGCTTGTCCAGCAGGCGCAGCACCACGCGCTCGCCGTGCCCGGTGGGGATCGTCGACACGCGCACGTCGATCGGCTTGCCAGCCGCGCGCAAGGCAATGCGCCCGTCCTGCGGCAGGCGCTTCTCGGCGATGTCCAGCTGCGCCATGATCTTCACCCGCGACACGATTGCCGTGTGCAGCGAGCGCGCCGGCTCGATCAGGTCGCGCAGTACGCCGTCGATGCGCAGGCGCACCACCGAACGCGACTCGAACGGCTCGATATGGATGTCCGACGCACCCTCGCGCAAGGCCTGGGTCAGCAGCGCATTGATCAGGCGGATCAGCGGCGCGTCGTTCTGGCTGTCCAGCAGGTCCTCGACCCGCGGGATTTCCTGCAGCAGGCGCGACAGGTCCAGGTCCTGCGCCAGGTCGTCGGCCAGCGCGGCCGCGCCTTCGCCAGCGCCGTTGTACAGCGCGGCAACACGCTCGTCGAATTCGACCACACTGATCTGCTGCGCCTGGATCGGCACGCCCAGTGCCCGCCGCAACTCCGCCAGCGCGCCAGCACAGGCGCCGCGGCGCACGACAACCTGGGCCACGCCCTCGCCCAATCCGGTCACCGCCACGCCATTGGCTTTGGCAAACGCATACGGCACGGGTGGTTTGATCAGCACGGCGCGCTACCGCCGGGTGCCGGTCGCCGCAGCATCGGACGACGCCGGAAGAACCGGCAGCACTGGCGACGGATTGTTGGCTCGCACCGCGCCACGCACCGCTTCGGCGTGTATTTGCTGACCGCGGATGTAGTCGTAGCGCTCGCTGCTGAGCGCATCGGCGCTGCGCGCGTCGCGCAGGATCGTGGGGCGCAGGAACACCATCAGATTGGTCTTGGTGCGCGAGTGGTTGTTGTAGCGAAACAAGCCGCCCAGCAGCGGGATGTCACCCAGCAGCGGTACCTTGGAAACGCCACCGTTGACGGCATCCTGGATCAGGCCACCGAGCACGATGATCTGCCCGTCGTCGACAAGCACGGTGGATTCGATCGAGCGCGTATTGGTAATCACGCCGGCCGGGTTGGCGGTGTCGGCCACGCTCGACACTTCCTGGTAAATCTGCAGCCGCACCACGCCGCCCTCGGAAATTTGCGGGCGGATTTTCAGCGTCAGCCCGACGTCCTTGCGCTCGATGGTCTGGAACGGCGATGGCGTGGTCGCCGCACCCGACACCGCGTACTGCCCAGTGATGAACGGCACGTTCTGCCCCACCACGATCTTCGCCTGCTCGTTGTCCAGCGTGAGCAGGGTCGGAGTCGACAGGATGTTGGCGTTGCTGTCGGTTTCCAGCGCGCGGGCGAGCACCCCCAGGTTCAGGATCTGCACGCCGCCAACGGTCACCGTGCCGCGCATGGTGCCGATGTTCAGCCCCTGACCGACGCTGGCGGGGTTCTGCGCAATGCCGATGATGTTCTGCCCGGCGCCACCAAAGTTGGTGCCGCCAAACACCTGCGTACCGGTCTTGCCGATACCGCTCAGATCCTGCCACTGGATGCCGAATTCGCCCGCCTTGCTGGCGGTCAGTTCAACCACCAGTGCCTCGACGTAGACCTGCAGGCGCCGCGCGTCGAGCTTTTCCACCACGGCACGCAGGTTGTTGTAGACCGCATCGGGCGCGGTGATGATGATCGAGTTGGTGGCCGGGTCGGCCTGGATGATGCCCGGCGTGGCCGGCACATCGGTCGGTACCGCGGCGCCGGCAAACGTCGGCTCGCTGTTGCCGCCCAGGGTGGCCTGCGCAGCGCTGTTCCCGGTGTTGGGCGACAAGCTCGCGGCAGTGGCGCCGGGCAGCGCACTGACAGCGGAAGACTGGCCCGGCGACGCAGCGTTGCCGGAATAGATCCCGCGCAAGGTGGCGGCCAGTTCCACCGCTTCGGCATTCTTCAGGTAGACCACGTGCACATTGCCGGCCGCGCTGGTCGGCGAATCGAGCATGGCCGCGAACTGGCGTATCTGCGCCAGCCGCGTCGGATCGGCGGCGCGCACCAGCAGGCTGTTGGACCTCGCGTCGGCAATGACCACCACGCGCTGGGTGGGGTCAGACCCTTGCAGCGCCTGCACCGTCTGCGGCGGCGCTGCGAACAGATGGTTGATGGTTCGCGCAGCATCCAGGGCGGAGGCGTAATGCAGCACGATCATTGCCGATCCGGCATCGTCCGGTTGGTCGATCGCCGCGATGATGCCAGCCAGCCGCTGCAGGTTGCTCGCATAGTCGGTGATGACCAGCGTGTTGCTGTTTTGCAATGCGCTGATGGTGTTGTTGGGCGCCACCAGTGGACGCAGCGTGGGTACCAGTTGTGCCGCCGACTGGTGTGTCAGGGTGAACACGCGCGTCTGCATGCCGTCGCCGCCCGGGCCCTGGCCTGCGGCCACATTGCGGTGCAACTTGGCGTCAGCCTCCGGCAGGATCTTGACCAGACCGTGGTCTTCCACTGCGGTGAAACCCTGCAGCCGCAGCGCCGACAGGAACACCTCGTACACGGCAGTACGCGCAACCGGCTGCGCCGAGATGATATTCACCGTGCCCTTGACGCGCGGGTCGATTACGAAATTCTTGCCGGTGATCTCCGCCATCGCCTTGACTACGCCCTCGATATCGGCGTTGACGAAATTGAGCGTGACGGTTTTCTCCGGCTGCGAAGCCGCCGCTGCCGGTAGCGCAGCCAGTGATGCCCGCGGGTAGGCGCCAGACAACCCGAGCGCGACGATGGCGACTCCCAGCCACGGATACTTCATGTTCGTGCACCTGGCGCAAAAGCGGGCCGGCGAGCACTCATCGCGCGGAGCTACTTGCCGCAACGGCGGGCCGCGACTCCACGTGCGGCCACGCCAGCGTCTCGCGCGATCCGTGGCGCTGCAGGATCACTTGTTGTGGCAGAACGCTCTCAACGCGTATGCCGGGCGCGAGCTCTGCGCCGGC
>JBDTIE010000267.1:0-5239 GCA_039936515.1 Rhodanobacter sp.
CGGCGCTCGATGCAGTGCTGCCCGGCGCTGGCTGGCCGGCGGCGGCGCTGACGGAGATCCTGCTGCCCGCCGACGGCGTAGGTGAACTGCAATTGGTGCTGCCTACGCTGGCCCGGCACACCCAAGCCGGTCGCACGGTGGTGATCGTGGCCCCGCCGTACGCGCCCTACACGCCGGGCTGGGAGGCGCGTGGCGTGGTGATGTCGCGCGTGGACATCATCCACGCCGAACCGCGCGACGCCCTGTGGGCGACCGAGCAATGCCTGCGCTCGGGCAGTTGTGCCGCGGTGCTGGCGTGGCCGCAACACGCCGACGACCGCGCTCTGCGTCGGTTTCAGGTGGCCGCCGATACCGGCAAGGCACTGGCCATGGTGTTCCGTGACCGACGGCACGCCGCCCAGACTTCGCCGGCTGCGTTGCGGCTGGAGCTGGAAACGCAGCCCACGCTGCAGGTGCGGGTGCGCAAATGCCGTGGCGGCAATGTCCCCGGTCAGCCGGTGCCGCTGCACCCTGACGGTTGGTGAGAGGCCGTCATGCTGTGGGCCTGCCTGTTGCTGCCGCACCTGGCGCTGGACGGTGTCCTGCGTCGGCGCCCCGCGTCTGATACCCCGCTGGTGCTGGTCAGCGGATCGGCGGCCGCGCGCACGCTGTTCGCAGTCAACACTTCCGCCCGCGCCGCCGGCCTGTATCGCGGGCAGCGGCTGACCGCGGCGCAGGCCTTGCTTGGCCAGTTCGAGGTCGTCGAATACGACGCCCAGGCCACCGCCCACTGGCATCGCCTGCTGGCGGCGTGGGCCTACCGCTACAGCGCCAACGTGGTGCTGTTGCCCCATGCCATCGTGCTGGAGGCAAGCAAAAGCCTGGGCCTGTTCGGACCGTGGCCACGCTTCGAGGCACGGTTGCGCGAGGATCTGGCGGCGCTGGGCTTTCGTCACCGCATCGCCATGGCGCCGACTGCGCAGGCGGCCTATGTGCTGGCCGGCGTGCATGACGGACTGGCGGTCAGCACCGACGACGCGTTGCAACGCGCTCTGGCGCCGGTGCCGCTGCGCCACGCGCGCCTGAGCGGCGACGTGGCGGCGTCGCTGGCGGCCATGGGCATCCGCACCCTGGGCCAGTTGCTGCGCCTGCCGCGCAACGGCCTGCAGCGCCGCTTTGGCGCCGACTTGCTGGCCTGCCTGGACCGGTTGACCGGTGAGGCTCCGGAATTGATGGAGGAATACCGCCCGCCGGATACGCTCGATCTGCGCATGGAATGGACGCACGAGATAGAGCACGTCGAGCCGCTGATGTTTCCGCTGCGCCGGCTGGTCGGCGACCTGGCGGCGTACCTGGCCGGCCGCGATGGCGGCGTGCAGCGCTTCGTGCTGGAACTGGAACACCGCGACGCGCCGCCCACCCGCGTGGTCGTCGGCCTGCTCGGCGCCGAGCGCGAGGCCGCGCTGCTGTTCGACTGCGCCCGCGGCCGCCTGGAGCGTCAGCAACTGCCGCAGCCGGTGGTGGCCATGCGTCTGCTGGCCCGCGAGTTGCCGCCGTTCGTCCCGGCTGGCCGTGACCTGTTTGACACCGCCCCGGCCAATGCCATGCCGCTGGAGCAGTTGCGCGAGCGCCTGCGTGCCCGGCTGGGCGAACACGCCATCACGCAGCTGCGGCGCACGATCGACCCGCGTCCGGAACACGCGCAGACCACCAGCCCTCGGCCGTCCACGTCGACGACCGGCGAAACCTTGCCGCGTCCCACCTGGCTGCTCGACCGGCCGTTGCCGCTGCGCGGAGCGGCGCCGACCATCCTCGCCGGACCGGAGCGGCTGGAGACCGGCTGGTGGGACGGCGGCGATCTGCGTCGGGACTACTACGTCGTGCGCACGCGCGCCGGCCAGCGCGCGTGGGTGTATTGCGCGCCCGGCGAGTCCGGGCGCTGGATGCTGCACGGGTGGTTTGCATGAACGCCTATGTCGAGCTGCATTGCCTTTCCAACTTCTCCTTCCAGCGCGGCGCCTCCAGTGCGCGCGAGCTGTTCGAGCGTGCCAAGGCCTGTGCCTACAGCGCGCTGGCGATCACTGACGAATGCTCGCTGGCCGGCATCGTGCGCGCCCACGAGGCGGCGCGTGACACCGGGCTGAAGCTGATCGTCGGCGCCGAATTCCAGTTGCAGGACGGTCCCAAGCTGGTACTGCTGTGCGAAAACCTGGCCGGCTACACCGCGCTGTGCGCGTTGATCACGCGTGGCCGTCGCGCTGCCGCCAAGGGCACGTATCGCCTGTCACGCGCCGACCTTGCCGACGGCTTGGCCGGCACGCTCGCACTGTGGCTGCCCGGCGCCGTTCCGGATGCCGAACACGGCGCGTGGCTGCATGCGCTGTTCGCCGACCGTCTGTGGCTGGCGGTGGAACTGCATTGCGGCCCCGACGACGCGCGCCGCCTGCGCCTGCTTGAAAACGTGGCCGCCACGCTGGGCATTCCACTGGTGGCGACCGGCGACGTGCACATGCATGTGCGCCGGCGCCGCGCGTTGCAGGACGTGCTGACCGCGATCGCCCATCGACAAACCGTGGCCGAAGCCGGCGCGGTGCTGTTCAAGAATGGCGAGCGCCACCTGCGCACGCGCGAGGCACTGGCCGCGATCTACCCCGCCCCGCTCATGGCCGAAAGCACGCGCATCGCCGACCGTTGCCAGTTCAGCCTGACCGAACTGCGCTACCGCTACCCGGCCGAACTGGTGCCGCACGGCCATACCGCCGCCGGCTGGCTACGCCAACTGACCGTCGAGGGCATGCGCTGGCGCTGGCCCGGGGGCGTACCGGACAAGGTCCGCGTGCAGATCGACCACGAGCTGCAACTGATTGCCGAGCTGGCCTACGAGCCGTACTTCCTCACCGTGCACGACATCGTCTGCTTCGCCCGCGCGCAGGGCATCCTCTGCCAGGGCCGCGGTTCGGCCGCCAACTCCGCCGTGTGCTACGCGCTGGGCATCACCGAGGTCGACCCGGCGCGCATCAACCTGCTGGTGGAGCGTTTCATCAGCAAGGAGCGCAACGAGCCGCCGGACATCGACGTCGACTTCGAACACGAGCGGCGCGAGGAGGTGTTCCAGTACATCTACCGCAAGTACGGACGCGAGCGCGCGGCACTGGCCGCCACGGTCATCTGCTATCGCGGCAAGAGCGCGGTGCGCGACGTCGCCCGCACGCTGGGCCTGCCGCCGGACCAGGTCGACCTGCTGTCCCGCGTCTTCGCCTGGTGGAACGGCCAGGACGCGCTGGACGAGCGCCTGCGCGAGCGCGGCTTTGACCCCGCCAGCCCGGTACTGCAGCGCGTGTTCAAGCTGACTGCCGAGCTCATGGGTTTCCCGCGCCACCTGTCCCAGCACGTGGGCGGCTTCGTCATCTCCGACCAGCCCTTGCACCACCTGGTGCCGGTGGAAAACGCCGCGATGGCCGAGCGCACCATCATCCAGTGGGACAAGGACGACCTGGACGCGCTTGGCTTGCTCAAGGTCGACTGCCTGGCGCTGGGCATGCTGACCTGCGTCAGCAAATGCCTGGCGCTGCTGCGCCGGCATCGCGGCCAGGACTATTCCATGGCCACCATCCCGGCGGAGGACAGCGCCACCTACGCCATGATCCAGCGCGCCGACACCGTCGGCGTGTTCCAGATCGAGAGCCGCGCGCAGATGGCCATGTTGCCGCGGCATCGACCGGCCAACTTCTATGACCTGGTGGTGCAGGTGGCGCTGGTGCGTCCCGGGCCGATCCAGGGCGACATGGTGCATCCCTACCTGCGCCGGCGCCGTGGGGAGGAGCTGGTGGACTATCCCTCCGCTGACTTGCGGGCGGTGCTGGAGCGCACGCTCGGCGTGCCGCTGTTCCAGGAGCAGGTAATGAAGATCGCCATCGTTGCCGCCGGCTACAGCCCCGGCGAGGCCGACCAGTTGCGCCGCGCCATGGCCGCCTGGAAACGCCATGGCGGCATGGAGAAGCATCGCCAGCGCATCGCCAGCGGCATGGCCAAACGCGGCTACAGCGCCGATTTCGCGGCGCGATTGTTCGAGCAGATCAAGGGCTTTGGCAGCTATGGCTTCCCCGAAAGCCACGCCGCCAGCTTTGCCGGCATCGTCTACGCCAGTTGCTGGCTGAAGTGCCACGAACCGGCGGCGTTCACCTGCGCCCTGCTCAACGCCCAGCCGATGGGTTTCTACGCCCCCAGCCAGATCGTGCAGGACGCGCAACGCCATCACATTACGGTGCGCCCGGTCGACGTGCGTCACAGCCACTGGGATTGCACGCTGGAAGACGCCGCCGCCTCGTCCACCGCCTCGCCTGCCCTGCGCCTGGGGCTGCGGCAGCTGCGGGGTTTTCGCCAGGACGTGGCGCTGCGCCTGGCCGCGCAGCGCGCCCGTGCCGCGTTCACCGATATCGCCGACCTGTGCGCCCGCGTGGCGCTGGACCAGCATCATCAGGAAATCCTGGCCGAGGCCGGCGCGCTGCGCGGCTTGACCGGGCACCGGCATCGGGCGCGCTGGGCCATCGCCGGGGTCGAGCCGCAGCTGCCGTTGTTCGGGCACGCCAGCCCGGCCGAGGACCGCATCGTCCTGCCCCCGCCGACCCAGGCCGAGGACACGCTGGCGGACTATGCGCGGATCGGGCTCAGCCTCGGCCCGCATCCGCTGCGGCAAATCCGTGCGCGGTTGCGGGCAATGAAGTGCACCGACTCGCGCACGTTGCGCAGCACGCTGCACGCCGCCACCGTGCGCACGGCCGGCCTGGTCACCCAGCGCCAGCGCCCGCAGACCGCCGGCGGCACCAGCTTCATCACGCTCGAAGACGAGTACGGCCCGATCAATGTGATCGTGTGGCGGGACGTTGCCGAGCGCCAGCGGCAGGCCTTTTTGGAGGCGCGGCTGCTTGGCGTCGACGGCCGCTGGGAGCACGCCGATGGCGTCAGCCACCTGATCGCCCACCACCTGCGGGACATGAGCGCCCTGCTCGGCCCCCTCGACAGTCGCTCGCGGGATTTCCATTGATGCATGGAGAGCGGCGGGCACCGCCCGCCGCCCAACTCACCCGACTGCCACTGCGACACTCTGTCCACCCGCCACGCGACCGCGCATGACCGGCGTCAAGGCCATCGGTGGCAATGAATGCGGACACTGGCGACATGAACCCACGCATCCTTGCCCCCGAGTTCGACCCCGCCCTGGTGGCGCGCTACGACATCAACGGTCCGCGCTACACCAGCT
>JBDTIE010000268.1:0-3444 GCA_039936515.1 Rhodanobacter sp.
TTCGATCCGCTGCTGCTGCGTCCGATCGACGACCTGGAACTCACCGTGCGTTCGGCCAACTGCCTGAAGGCCGAGAGCATCTACTACATCGGCGATCTGGTGCAGAAGACCGAGGTCGAGCTGCTGAAGACGCCGAACCTGGGCAAGAAGTCGCTGACGGAAATCAAGGACGTGCTGGGTGGCCGCGGGTTGGCGCTGGGCATGAAGCTGGAGAACTGGCCGCCGGCGGGTCTTGCCCACGGCATGCAGTTGGGCTGAGTTACAGCCCTGCAATTTGCGGTCGTTGCTTGACCGCCGTTCCATTGGATTTGCCGTTGACGCATTGCGTTTCGGCCCGCAACAAATGCGGCCCCACGTGGCCGCACTTCTCACAGAGCCCGTTGCATCAGGCTCGCAATAGCGGGTAACCGCGGGAAGCCGGACACAAGCGCCGGCTTTTCATAACAACAGACCGAGAATTGCCATGCGCCACCAAATGTCCGGACGCAAACTCAATCGCACTACGTCCCATCGAGAGGCCATGTTTCGCAACATGGCGTCGTCGCTGTTCAAGCACGAGCTGATCCGTACCACCTTGCCCAAGGCCAAGGAGCTGCGACGGGTTGCCGAGCCGCTGATTACGTTGGCCAAGGTCGATGGCGTAGCCAATCGCCGCCTGGCTTTCGCGCGCACGCGTGACAAGGAAGCGGTGGGCAAGTTGTTCGTGGAACTGGGTCCACGCTATCGCGAGCGCGCCGGTGGTTACCTGCGCATCCTCAAGTGCGGGTTCCGCGTTGGTGACAACGCGCCCATGGCGTATGTGGAACTGGTCGGTCGCCCGCAGAGCGCAGCGGCTGACACCGAGTAATCGGGCGGTTGTCGCGACGTCGGACGTCGCGCGCTATCCAACACATGAGCCCCGGCGGTCACCGCCGGGGCTTTGCGTTTGGGCGATAGCGCGGCCTGATCGGCGCCAGCATCGGACACGCGGGATCGATAGGCACCATTGCGCGGGGATGATCCATGCGCGATCCCTGGCAACCAACCGTGCCGTCGGCCGCTTCCAATCCCGGGTGGCCGGCGCGATGTGTGGCGTAGATGCTGACAGCCGCCGCATGGCCGGCTAATCTTGTGTTTCCGCAACGCAGCAATCGCACATGAATCCTTTGTCCTGGTCGTTCCGCAGCAGCTACCTGCTGGGCTTTGCGCTTTGCGCGGGGCTGCTCGGCTTTGCGCTGTATGCCGAATACTGGTTGGGCATGTCGCCGTGCCCGCTGTGTGTGTTCCAGCGCATCGCGTTTGTGTTCATGGCGCTGTTCTTCCTCATTGGTGGGCTGCACGCACCGCGGGGCGCGACGCGCTGGGTGTACGCCGCGCTGGTTTCGCTCGGCGCCGTGGCCGGCATCGTCACCGCCGGGAGGCATCTGTGGCTGCAGTCGTTGCCAGCGGACCAGGTGCCATCGTGCGGGCCGGGCATCGGCTACCTGTTTGACGCTTTTCCGTTGGCTACGATGTTGCGCAAGGTGTTTACCGGTTCGGGTGAGTGCGCGACCGTGGAGCCGATCCTGGGTCTGCCGATGCCTGCCTGGAGTCTGTTGTGGTTCATTGCGCTGGGCACGTGGGCTGTCCTGGCGGCAAGCCGCAATTCGCGCGTGACGACGGTTCTTGGTCGCTCGGGACTACGCTCATGAGCAACGCGCCTTCGGTCGTGCTGGAACCGGCGCACTGGGCGCCGGACAGCTGGCGCCAACGCGTCGCGCTGCAACAGCCGCAGTACGAGGATCCCACCGAGCTGTCCGATGCCTGCCAGCGTCTGGCGAAGCTGCCGCCGTTGGTGACCTCGTGGGAAGTCCTGATGCTCAAGCAGGCGCTGGCTGAGGCACAGGACGGCGAGCGCTTCGTGCTGCAAGGTGGCGAGTGCGCGGAAAGTTTTGCCGACTGCAGCAGCCCGGTCATCTCCAACCGACTCAAGGTCTTGTTGCAGATGAGTCTGGTGCTGGTGCACGGCCTGCAAAAGCCCGTATTGCGTGTGGGCCGATTTGCCGGCCAGTACGCGAAGCCGCGCTCGTCGGACACGGAAACGCGCGAGGGCGTGACCTTGCCGTGCTTCCGCGGCGACCTGATCAACGGCCAGCAGTTCAGCGCCGAAAGTCGCCGCCCGGATCCGCAGCGCATGTTGCGCGCGCACGCGACCTCGGCGCTGACCATGAACTTCGTGCGCGCGCTGGTCGATGGCGGCTTCGCCGACCTGCGCCATCCGGAGTATTGGGATCTGGCCTGGATGGACCGCTCCCCGCTGGCGGCGGAATACCGGCAGATGGTGACGGCTATCGGCAATTCGTTGCGCTTCATGGAGACGCTGGCCGGACCCATCGGCGGCTTCTCCAAAGTGGATTTCTTCACTTCGCACGAGGCGCTGTTGCTGCCTTACGAACAGGCGTTGACGCGCCGCGTGCCGCGCAATCCAGGCTGGTTCAACCTGTCCACGCACTTTCCGTGGATCGGCATGCGTACCGCGGCGCTGGATGGTGCGCACGTGGAATACTTCCGCGGCATCCGCAACCCGATCGCGGTCAAGGTCGGGCCGTCCGTCACGGCGGCACAATTGCTGCCGCTGATTGATGCGCTCAATCCGCACGACGAGCCGGGCCGGCTGACGTTGATCCATCGCATGGGCCACACCAGGATCGCCACCGCCTTGCCGCCGCTGCTGGAGGCGGTCAAGCGTCAGGGCCGGCGCGTGCTGTGGATCGCCGACCCGATGCACGGCAACACCGAGAACACCTCCAACGGCCATAAGACGCGACGCTTTGAAAACATCCATGGCGAGCTGGACCAGGCTTTCGACATTCACGCAGCCGCAGGCACGCGACTGGGTGGCGTGCACCTGGAACTGACCGGTGAAGACGTCACCGAGTGCATGGGCGGCGCGCGCGACTTGACCGAAACCGACCTGGACCGCGCGTACAAGTCGATGGTCGACCCGCGGTTGAACTACGAGCAGTCGCTGGAGTTGGCGATGTTGATCGTGCGCAAGTCCAACGGACGCCCTGTGATCGCGTGATGGTCGGCGTTACCCAGGCGTCTTGCCCGCAGCGGGTGCTTTATTCGGTAAAAGCGGGCTTGCCGCCGACGCTGTCGATGAATTGCGGGGCGCGCCAGGCCTGGCTGCTCTGCTCGAAGCCGTAGGCAATACCGATCAGCGTGGGTTCGCTCCACTTGCCGGCAAAGAACAGCATGCCGATGGGCAGGTCATGGACGAATCCGGCCGGCACGGTGATTGACGGATAACCGGCGACCGCAGCAGGACTGTAGGCGGCCGGGCCTTCGCGGTCGCCACTGACCAGGTCGATCGGCCACGCCGGGCCCTGGGTGGGTGCCATCAAAGCATCCAGATGCTGCGTGGCGAGCGCCGCGTCGATACCTTCGGGACCGGACAAGCGCTTGGACTTTTCCAGTGCCGCG
>JBDTIE010000269.1:0-7871 GCA_039936515.1 Rhodanobacter sp.
GCGCGCACGTTTCACCGGCTGGCATGCCGCGGTACTGGCCGGCGACGTGGAGCTGGGCCGGGCCATGCAACTGCATGCGGACAAGCGCTACGTGCTGTACAACGGCGCGCTGGAAACCGTGCTGCTCACCTTTGACCTCAAGCCGCGCGACGATGCCCCGCGCACGCCCAAGCCGCTGTCCGCAGGCGCGCAAATGCTGCGCAACCGGCTGCAAAAGAACCTGCGCCACTTGCGCAAGCGCCTGGCGCGTGAAGCCATCCACTGCTGGCGTGCGTACGACCAGGACCTGCCCGAGTACGCCGCGGCCATCGACGTGTACGGCGACACCAGCGGCCAGGACCACTTGCACATCCAGGAATACCGCGCCCCGGCCGACGTGCCCGCCGACGTCGCGCGCCTGCGCCTGCGCGAGATCGCGCGCGTGGCCGGCGAGGTGCTGGAAGTGCCGCGTGAACGCATTGCGATCAAGACCCGCGAGCGCGGCAAGGGCGGCTCCAAGTACGGCCAGCTCGACCAGCGCAACGAGTTCATCGAGGTCGAAGAAGGCGGCCTGAAATTTCTCGTCAACCTTACCGATTACCTCGACACCGGCTTGTTCCTTGACCACCGCCTGGTGCGCGCCAGACTGCGCGAGCTGGCCGCGGGCAAGTGCTTTCTCAACCTGTTTGCCTACACCGCCAGCGCCAGCGTGCATGCCGCCGCTGGCGGTGCGCTGGAAACCACCAGCGTGGATTTGTCCGCCACTTACCTTGACTGGGCCTCGCGCAACCTGGCACTCAACGGCTTCAGCGGCGCTGCGCATCGGCTGATGCAATTCGATGCGCTGGAGTTTCTCGGCCGCGACCGCGGGCATTACGGCCTGATCTTTGTCGATCCGCCGACCTTTTCCAACTCCAAGCGTGCGGACGATTTCGACGTGCAGCGCGACCACGTCAAGCTTCTGGAGGCGTGCGACTCGCGCCTCACGCGCGACGGCGTCATCGTGTTTTCCAACAATTTTCGGCGCTTCAAACTCGACCACGCGGCGCTGGAAACGCGCTTCGAGATCGACGAATGGAGCGCGCCCAGCATCCCCTTCGACTTTGCCCGTCGCGCCGATATCCACGGTTGCTGGCTGTTGCGACGGCACCAGGCTGAAGCGCCGATCAACCCGTGGGACACCGCGCACATTAAAAAGTGAACCCTTCAGTTCACATTAAGCGCCAACAGTCGAGCATCGGTCCCGTACAACGGAGAACGAAATGAGCTCACGCATGAACGGTTTGATTGTCACGGGTGCGAAGGTTCGTGGCGCGGACGTACCGGCCGCAGCGACCCGCCGCAATGGCAAATGGGTGGTTCTGGGCGTTGCCTTGGCTGCCGCTCTGGTGTTGCCCCTGGGCGCCTCCGCGCGCGGTCACGATTATCGCGGCGGTTACAGCGGCGGCTACTCCGGTGGCTCGTATGGCAATTACGGGTATGCGCGCGGCAACTATGGGCATGGCTATTACAACCGCGGCTACGATCGCGGGTACGACCGGGGTTACGGCAGCCGCTACAGCAACCGTGGTGGCCACTGGAGCGGAGGCAACTGGATTGCCGGTGCCATCGTTGCCGGCGCAGTGGTTGGACTGATCAACAGCGCCTCGCGCCCGGTGTACTACGACCGGCCGGTTGTCTACTCGCAACCGCGCGTGGTGTATGACACCTACTATCCGGCGCCGGTGGTGACGCGACGTGTGGTGGAGACGCGCACGGTGTACCAGGATCCCTACCAGACCCGCTACATTCGCGGTGACGGCGACGATGACTGATCGTTCGCCGATCGCCTGATGCAGACGAAGAGCCCGGCTGGTCCGGGCTCTTTCTTGTCCGGCGTGGAGGCCCGGCCGGCGTCTGCCGGAGGGCGACTCCTCTAGGGCTTTGGCGTGGCGTTGAGTTGGTCGAAGCGCGTCTTGTCGATGCGCTGGATGCGCTCGATCGCGCACGGCGCCTGGCCTTGGGAGCGGACGCTCTCACCCACTTCACCGCAGATGCGACCGCCATTGGCGCTGGTGTTGGCGGCGTTGGCGCGAAAGATCAACCCTGGCGGATGGCGCAGTTGCGGGCAGGCCGTTTGCAAGATGACCTGGTAATACTTCGGGCCGGAGCGCACCGTCGCGGTCCGGTCATCCACGATGTGCCAGTCGTTGATGCGCGAAGGCTGGATGCACTCGGCCGCGGGCAGTGGCGTGCGAGGCGGTGGTGCGGCACTGGCCGCGGTTGCGGCGGCGGCCAGTGCGAGCAGCGCGATGAAGGCAGGACTTTTCATGCATCACCTCGATGACAAGGGAAAATCGCTTTGGATCGGCAAGGTCTTTTGCAGTGGCCCCGCTACTGTGCACGGGTCGGGTCTCACGGGATGTAAACGGCGTTACGCGCATTATTGCCGGCCATGCATTGCAATCAATACTTGAACACGCAGACGCCGTCCGAACCGACCGGGAGCGTTTCGTGAGACAGGCCTCCACGCCGCTTGACGAAACCGTTTCCGCCCGCTTTGGTCGTGTGCGCCGACGCACGCTTGCCTTGTGCGAGTCGCTCAGCGCCGAAGACCTGCAGGTGCAATCGATGCCGGACGCCAGCCCGGGCAAGTGGCAACTGGCGCACACGACTTGGTTCTTCGAAACTTTCGTACTCGCCCATGACCCAGGTTGGGTTGCCTCCGACCCTGCTTGGCGCGTGCTGTTCAACTCCTATTACCAGTCTGTCGGGCCGATGCATGCGCGCCCGCAGCGTGGCGTGCTGTCGCGTCCGGCGCTGGCCGACGTGTTGGCGTGGCGCGAGCGCGTCGACGCGGCAGTGATCGCGCTGCTGGCGCGCAGCGACGATCCGCAACTTGCCGCGCTGGTGGCCATGGGCGTGGAGCATGAGCAACAGCATCAGGAATTGCTGCTGACCGACATCAAGCATGCCTTCTGGTGCAACCCGCTGCGGCCGGCGTACCGCGCGGCGCTGGCCCGCAGTGATGCGGCGGTCATGCCGCTGCAGTTCATTGCCGGGAGCGAAGGCATCGTCGAGCTTGGCCACGCCGGGACGGGTTTCGCCTTTGACAACGAGACGCCGCGCCACCACGCGTTGCTGCAGCCACACGCGCTGGCCAACCGGTTGGTCACCAATGGCGAATACCTCGATTTCGTGCGCGATGGCGGCTATCGCAAAAGCGCGCTGTGGCTGTCCGACGCATGGACGCTGGTGCAATCGGAAGGCTGGCAGCATCCTCTGTATTGGGAAGACGACTTGTCTGCCGAATTCACCTTGGCCGGCATGCGTCAGATCGATGGCGCGGAACCGGTGTGCCACTTGAGCTATTACGAGGCCGAGGCGTTTGCGCGCTGGGCGGGTGCGCGGCTGCCGACGGAGGCCGAATGGGAAACCGCGGCGGCGTCGGTAGCCATCGACGGCAACTTCCAGGACACCGGGCGGCTGCATCCGCAAGCGGCAGCCGGTGATCGCGGACTGCTGCAGATGTTTGGCGACGTCTGGGAATGGACGGCATCGCCGTACGTCAGTTATCCCGGATTTCGTCCTCTGCCCGGCGCGCTGGGCGAATACAACGGCAAGTTCATGTGCGGTCAATGGGTGCTGCGCGGCGGATCATGCGTCACGCCGCGCGACCACATCCGCGCCAGCTACCGGAATTTCTTTCCACCCCACGCCCGCTGGCAATTTGCCGGGCTGCGACTGGGACGCGATCAATGAACAGTGTGCAAGCGCACGACCCGTGCATGGACCCTGGCAGCAACGCAGCCAACGTATTGGCGGTGGCGCAGCGCGGGCTGGGAATGAAAGTAAAAAGCCTGCCGTCGTGGCTGTTCTACGACGCGCGCGGCTCGGCGCTGTTCGAGGCGATCTGCGCGCAGCCGGAGTACTACCTCACCGGTTGCGAACTGGCGTTGATGACCACGCACGCGCAGTCCATCGCCGATGAGCTGGGCCCGGAAGTACGGCTGGTCGAATACGGCAGCGGCAGCGGTCGCAAGACCCGGCTGTTGCTGCAGCACCTTGACGCGCCGGTGGCCTATGTGCCGGTCGAAATTTCGCCATCGGCCCTGCACGACAGCGTCGCGCGGCTGGCGGCGGAGTTTCCACAACTTCCGGTGCAGCCGTTGTGCGCCGATTTCACCCGTCCGCTGCGCCTGCCAATACCACCGCGCGCGCCGCGGCGCACGGTGGTGTATTTCCCTGGCTCCACCATCGGCAATTTCGAGGCGCGCGACGCGGTCGCGCTGCTGCGCAAGATGCGCCGCGAGATGGGCGAGGCCGGTGCCATCCTGGTGGGTGTGGACCTGAAAAAGGACCCAGCCATCATCGAGGCGGCATACAACGACCGCGCCGGCGTCACTGCCGCGTTTACCTTGAACATGTTGGCGCGGCTCAATCGCGAGATTGGCAGTGACTTCGTGTTGTCGGCGTTTGCTCACCGCGCGCGCTACAACCCGATGGCCGGTCGGATCGAAACGCAACTGGTGAGCCGCTGCGAGCAGAGCGTGCGCGTGGACCATCGCGATATTGCCTTCGGCGCGGACGAGCCGATCGAGGTCGAATACAGCTGTAAGTACTCGCTGGAGGATTTTGCCGCGATGGCAGCGAAGGCCGGGTTGAGCGTGCGGCGTGTGTGGCTGGACGCCAAGGGCATGTTCAGCGTGCAGTATCTGGTGCGGGCCGACACCGCGTCGCGCTGAATTTCAGGGCGGGCGACGTACCTCGCAGTGCCCGCCCTGCGAAGCCCACGTTTGGCCGTCTATTTGACACCGTACAAGGCGCGCACGTCGGTGGTGAGCGCCGCCTGGCTGTCGGCACGGGCATAGAACATGTGGCCGCCTGGATAGTTCTTGACCTGCACGCGGGTCGGGTCGCCCATGGCGGGCATCTGGTCGACGATCAGCACCGAGGCCATGAACGGGCATGACAAGTCGTCCCAGCCGTGCGCGATCAGCACGCGCAGGCCCGGATCATTCGCCACCGATTCGCGCAATTGCGTGACCGAGCCCTCGTTGGCGTCGTCATCTCGGTGCCACAGCTTGTTCACCTCGTAGCTCAGCGCGTTGTAGCGGCCGGCGTGTTTCCAGCCGACCGTGCGCGTGACGAAATCGACCATCGCACTGGTGGTCGGGGCAATGATGCCGTTGAGGATCGGATCGCCGGTTTCCTGGTGCGGCGCGTACGGGAACGGGTCCCACGCGGTGACGTTGGAGTCATAGCGGCTGCCGAGCTTGCCTTCGGCGCGGTAGACCTCGCGCAGGTAGGCCTGGGTTTCAATCCGGCCGCCGGAACGCTGCACAAACAACGGATCGAGTCCGGTCAGCTCGGTGACCTTGCGAATCATCGCCGCCGTGGCTGCCGGGTCGGCGCGCCCCTTCATCAAGGCGTTGGCGTAGGTGGTGCGCGTGTAATCGATGATCGGCGCCATCGCCGCATCGCTGAGTTTGTGTTCGCGCTCCAGGTGCGCGGCGGCGATCGAGGGCAGGGTGAGCATCCACGGCAGCGGCGAGACGTTGCCGTCGTCGGAGGCTGCCGGGTCCAGGTACGGTGACAGCAACACCACGCCATTCATCGCCACGCCCAACTGCGTCTGCATATAGGCGGTGATGCGCGGGCCGCGGAAGCCGCCATAGCTTTCGCCGACCAGGTACTTGCGCGAGGTCATGCGTCCGCTCTGCAGGAGCCAGTCGTAGATCGTGCGCGACAGGTACTTGATGTCGTTGTCGGTGCTGTAGAACTGCTTGGTCGCCGCCTTGTCGTCCACCAGCGCGCGGCTGAAGCCGGTGCCGATTGGGTCGATGAAAACCAGGTCGGTGAAGCCCAGCCAGGTGCCGGGATTGTCATGCAGAGTGGCTGGGGCGGAAGGCTGGTCGCCTTCGACCCCGAAGTTCACGCGCTTGGGCCCGATCGCGCCAAGGTTGAGATACACCGACGATGCGCCCGGCCCGCCGTTCAGCGCAAATGTCACCGGCCGGTCCTTGCCCGGCATCGTGTACGCGGTGAACACCACCTCGCCGGTGATGTTGCCCTTGCTGTCACGTACCGGCAGCGAGCCTACCGTTGCGGTGTATTTCAGTGTCTTGCCACCGACGGTGACCGATTGCGCCACATGCGCATCGGCCGGCAGTGGCGGCAAATGGAAGTCACTGGCCGCAGCTGACGCTTCGCCCTTTGGCTGGTCCGCGGCGAACGCCGGCGCGGCAGCGCCGACCATCAACGCCACCGCGAGGACGGCAAGAAACAGTTTGCGCACGACGCTCTCCCGGAGATTGGACCGCACCAGCCTAGCCACGCGGATGTCGCGGCGAGCGTGCGAAAAGACATGGATTGCGGCGTTCGCCGGTCCGCTTGCGCAGGAGTCAGCTGGCGGGCGACGCTAGCCGAACACCGGCGAAAGCTGCATCGCCGGCGAACGGGCCCCTATGGTTGCGTCAGCGCGCCGTCGACAAACTGCCGCAACTGCGCGGCGTTCAGTGCGCCGGACTGGCGCGCAGCCTCGCGACCGTGCTGGAACAGTATCAGGGTGGGAATGCTGCGGATATTGAAGCGCCCGGCCACCTGCGGTTGGGCCTCGGTGTCCAGCTTGGCCAAGCGCAGTCGCGGCTCGAAGCTGGCAGCGGCCTGCACGAAGATCGGTGCGAAACCCACGCACGGCCCGCACCACGGTGCCCAGAAATCCACCAGCACCGGCAGATCACCGCGCAGTGCCACCGCATCGAAGTTGTCAGTGGTCAACTCCAGCGGATGGCCTGTGAACAGCGCCTGCTTGCAGCGCCCGCATACCGGCTGTTGCGCCAGCCGCTCCGACGGCACGCGATTGAGCGCGTTGCAGTGCGCGCAGGGGATGGTCAGTGCTGCAGTCATGGCACACTCCGATGGCTGCCCGCGGAGGCGAGCCGATGACTCACAGGATGGTACCGGCCGCGGCCAAATCCAAGCTGGCCAAAAGCCGCATTGGCCGCCAGGCGTTGCTGCTGGCGGGAATGTTGTGGACCGCTCCCAACACGCTGCTGGGCCTTGGCGTAGCCCTGGCCGGCTGGGTAGGTGGCGCGCGTGTGCATTGGCAGCAGCGTGAATTGGCGTGGGTCGTGTCGTGCTGGCCGTGGGGATCTGGCGGCGCGCTCACCCTCGGCAACGTCATCGTGCATACCGGTCCAACGCTGGAGGTCGTCTGTCACACCTACACCCATCGCGCCGGCATGGGCGAGGAGCCGTGCATCGGTCTTGCCGCGCATGAGCGCGGCCACGTCCTGCAATACATGGCCTTGGGGCCGTTGTTCCTGCCCCTGTACCTGCTGTGCGGCGGGATCAGCGTGCGCAACCGCTTCGAGCGGGCGGCCGATCGCTATGCCCGCTGTGGCAGTGGCTGGTGGCCATGGCTGGCCGATCAGCCAAAGGTGAAGGCGTAGGCCTGCACGCCCGGATCGAGGAAGGTGATCTCGAACAGGCGCTCGCCGCTGCCGTTGGCCTGACGCACCAGTTGGTACAGCCGCTGGGTGCTGACAGTGCCGTTGCCGTCCGCGTCCGTGTCGACGCCGTGGTCTGCACCCGGGGCGTGGCCGTCCAGCGTCACGCGGAAGTGCACCGGCTTGGCATCCGCGCCCGGCCCCAGCACCAGATGCAGGTCGCGGCCACGAAAGCGGTAGATGATGCGCCCGCCGGCGCGCTGCAGCCGGGCGCTTTCCTCGTGCACGGTCCAGCGTCCATCCAGTGTCCATTGGCCGCTGGCCAGGGCCGATGGCGCGCGGTAGGTCCACGCGTCGTCGTGCGCGATGCGTCCGGCGAAGCCCTGCGCGCGGGCGTAACCGACGTAGGTTTCCGGCGAGCGCGTCAGGTCGCCGGAATCGGCCGCCTCCACGCCCTGGCGG
>JBDTIE010000270.1:0-8745 GCA_039936515.1 Rhodanobacter sp.
CCTAGTTTTTCTCTGTCTCCCTTTCCAAGTTACTGATTTACAAGGGACTTTATCAGGTGGTACCGGTGAGAGGACTCGAACCTCCACGACATCGCTGTCAGCGGATTTTGAGTCCGCCGCGTCTACCATTCCGCCACACCGGCATTGCAGCGGGCGATTATGCCGGTTCTACTGCGCGCGGTCGAGTCCCAGTGTGCGCACTTCGCGCGTGTACCAGGGTTTTTCGGGCAGCGGCTGGAACACCGCGCAGCGCAGCATTGGTCCGGCGTACACGTGCAGGCTGACGGTGACCGAGTCCGCGCTGGGGTTGCAGATGCTGTGGTACTCGTGGGGCGGAATCAGGCTGCCGGCGGAACCGGTGCCAGCCTGGATGGAACCGATGGCTGTGAAGTGGTGGCGCTCGTCGACACTTTCGACCAGGTCGTACTGGACAATCTCCAGCGCACCGCGCCATACGCCCTCGACGCACCACATGCCGTCGTGATCGTGGATCGGCGTGCCCTGGCCAGGACCCCAGGTCATCGCCACCACGCAATAGCCATGCTCGTCGCTGCGATACAACTCGCGCCGCGCGTAGTGTTCGGCGCAGGGGACGTACACGCATTCGGGAAGCTGCACTTCAGCGGAGTGCATGATCTGGCACAGGCTCTGCCGCAGGCTGTGGGTGAGAGCAGCCGTATCGGACTCGACGACGGCGGCGTCGATCGCGTCGATCAAGCGTTGACTGCCGGGAAAGGCCAGATTGAGCATGTTGTCCTCCAGATACGGAAATCGATCGTACGTCGCCGCACTCAGGCCGTCGGCAGATGGCGCATGAAATTGCCGATGGCGCGGCTGTAGTTGGGGATGTCGACCAGGAAGGCATCGTGGCCCTGCGGTGAATCCAGCGCAACGAATTCCACGTCCGCGCCGGCCGCGCGCAGACCTTCGGCAATCTCCTCCTGCTGCTGCAGCGGGAACAAGATGTCGGTGCTGACGCCGATCACCAGCGCGCGTTCGATGTGGATGCGCATGAGTCCGGCGTGCACGTTGCCGTCGCCGTACTCGGCCACGTCAAACCAGTCGCTGGCGCGCGACAGGTACAGGTAGCTGTTGGGATCGAAGTGGCGCACGAAGCGCCGCGCGTGGCTTTCCAGATACGACTCCACCTGGAATTCGCGCGCGAATGGCTCGTCGTCGCGCTGTTCCGGATCCAGGCGGATGCGCGCGAAGCGGCCGTTCCATTCCATGGCGGAGCGATACGTGATCACGCCAAGCTTGCGCGCGATGCTCATGCCGATGTCCGGATAGCTTGCATCGGTATAGCGGCCTTCGTCCCAGCGTGGATCCAGGCGGATGGCTTCGCGCTGCAGCGAACGGATGGCGATGGCAAACGGCTGCGCGCGGGGCGCGGTGTCCACGCTGATGTGCGCGCGCACGCTGCCCGGATGCAACAGCATGTAGCCAAGCGCGCCCATGCCACCCATGGAGCAGCCGATCAGGCACGCGAGCTGCCCGATGCCCAGGCTCTCCACCAGCGCGTGCGCGCTGTTGGCCACGTCCTCCAGTGCCAGGTCGGGGAAGCTCAGGCGATAGGGCTGGCCGCTGGCCGGGTCGATCGATGCAGGGCAGGTGGAGCCCTTGTCACTGCCCAGCGCATTGACGCAGATGAGGAACCAGCGCGTGGTGTCGAGGGCTTTGTCGGGTCCGGCCATGTCCTGCCACCAGCCCGGCGACGGATCCTGCGCGGAGGACGTCAGGTGCGCACTCGGCGACAAGCCTGTGAGTACCAGCACGGCGTTGTCGCGTGCGGCATTCAAGGTGCCCCAGGTTTCATAGGCGATGCGGGCGCCATGCAACTGCCCGCCGCGTTTCATCGCAAACGGCGAGGGCAACGCAAAGTAGCGCCGTGCGTCGCCGGCAACCGGCTCAGGCGCCATCAGTGCACCCTGTCGATGTTGATCTTGACTGGCGTGCCGCCGCCCAGGGTGACCACCCCGGCATCGCCTTCGAGGTCGCCGGCCTGCGCCATCGGCTGGCCGCTGCGGCTGATGCGCGCGCCGACAAACACCTTGCCTGCACTCGACAACCGGTGTTGCGGCGTCATGGCCATCGCGTCGGTCAGGCTGACGCTGGCAGGCAAGGCTGCAGCGTCCAGTCGCGCCACCGCCACGGGCGCGGAGAGCGCCGATGCATCGGTGTCCGCGGCGCGGGCGTAGACGAAAAGCACGTCGCCCTTGGCGATTTTTGACTGCAAGGCCGGGGCCACGGCCACCTGGACTTGCAGCGCGGTGGCTGCGGGGGCGACGGCGACGCCCGGTGCCGTCGGCGTCGGTGCATCGCCGGCACGCGCACCGGCCACGGCAATCTGATCGGCCACGGCCTTGGCCACGCTGGAGCCGGGTTCCAGCTGCGGCAACAGCAGTCGCCAGGTGGCCTGTGCGTCGCGATAGCGCGCCTGCTGGAAGTCGCTGATGCCCAGCAACCACAGTCCGCGCTGGCTGTCCGGCTGCAACGCCACGGCACGCCTGAGCAATTCCACCGCGCGGCCCTGCAGCAGGTGATCCGGACGCATCTGTGAATCCGCTTCGGCCCAGCCGACCATCGCGTCGGCGTTGTTTGGCGCCAGTTTCAATGCGTGGTCGAAGGCATCACGGGCGTCGGCGCTCTGGTGCAATGCGGTGCTGGTCTGGCCCAGCAGCATCCAGCCGGCAAGATCGTCCGGTTGCTGCTTCAAGTGCGTGCGCAGGTCGTCCAGCGCCTGCGCCACGCTGGCCGGTTCCACGGCGGCAGCGGAGGTGCCGCGCAGCGCCGCTGGCGTACCGATGAGGAAATACAGGCCAGCCGTGGCCAGTGGCAACGTCAAGGCGATGCCCAGCGCTACCGTCAGCACTCCGCGTGGCCGGGCACTGCGGGGACCTTCGCGCAGCAAAGGGCGCAACAAAAGGACCAACGCCACGGCGATCATCGCCGCGGCGGTCAGGTAAAACGCAATGATCACCAGTCGTCCCCGTTGTCGGTTGGCGTGTCTATCGGTGCGCCGTCGCGCCGACGTTTGCGCACGGCGATCAGCACCACCACCCCGCCGGCCAGCAGGATCACTGCCGGACCGAACCACAGCAGCAGCGTGCCCGGTTGCAGCGGCGGGTCGTACAGCACGAAGTTGGAATAGCGGGCGACCAGGTATTGCTTGATCTGGTCGTCGGTCTTGCCCTGCTGCATCAGCTTGAACACTTCCAGGCGCAGGTCGCGCGCCAGCTCGGCGTTGGAATCGGCCAGGTTTTCGTTCTGGCAGACCAGGCACCGCAGCTCGCGCGTCAGGTGCTGGAAGCGGACTTCCTGCGCGTGGTTGGCAAAGGGCAGCGGTTCGATCGCCTGCGCGTGCACGCCTGCGCCCAGGCCCAGGAAAATCGCCAGCAGGGCCGGCAGGATTGCGCGCATCAAGGCGCCTCCTTCTGCAGCGCGGCGATGGCCGGTTTCAATTCAGTGGCGATGATCTGTGGCGTGAACGGGCCGATGTGCTTGTAGCGGATCACCCCGTGCGCATCGACCAGGAAGCTTTCCGGCGCGCCGTACACGCCGAAGTCGATTGCCGTGCGGCCTGGCAGGTCGGCGATGACCATATGGTACGGATTGCCGTGCCGTGCCAGCCAGGCGCGGGCGTCCTCGGGCTGGTCCTTGTAGTTGTAGCCGATCAGCGGGATGCCGAGCTGCGAGCCTTCGGCCATCAGCGTCGGATGTTCCTCGCCGCAGGCGATGCACCAGCTGGCAAACACATTGAGGATGTACGGCTTGCCCAGCAGGCTTGCCTTGCTGACCGTGCGCGTGGGGTCGTCCAGCAAAGGCAACGCGAACGCCGGCGCAGGCCGGTTGATCAGCGGCGAGGGCACTTCGTTTGGATCGTGCTGGGTGTTCCACCAGATGCCGAAGCCGAACAAGGCGACCAGTAACAAAAACCCGAAGAACGGCAGCAAGCGGCTCATGCAACGGTTTCCTGCGGGCGCAGCTCATCGTTGCGGACATGCGTGGTCGGCTGCATCGCGGCACTTCGCTTGAGCCGGAACCGCTTGTCCGCGGCACAGGTGAACCCGCCCAGCATCATCAGCAAGCCGCCGCCCCAGATCCAGCGGATGAACGGTTTGTAATACAGCCGCAGCGACCACGCGCCGGCGACGTTGGCCGCGTCCATCGGTTCGCCCAGGGCGACATACAGGTCGCGCATGACGCCAGCCTTCACCGCGGATTCGGTCTGCACCTGCCCGCGCAGGTAGGTGCGCTTTTGCGGGTGCATGACGGCCACCGGGTTGCCGTTGCGGGTGACGGTCACCACGCCTTGCTCGGCGTGCCAGTTGGGACCGACCAGGCTGTGCGCGCCGTCGAAGCGAAAATCGTAGCTGCCGATGTGCTGGGTTTCGCCCGGCGCCATGCGCACGTCGGTGGTCACGCTCAGGGTCTCGGACAGCAACACCCCGGCGATGAAGATGCCCACCCCCAGGTGCGCCAGCAGCATGCCGGCCATCTCCGCGGGAAAGCGCCGGCCGCGCGGATGCTCACGCCAGCGCTTGTAGGCGTACAGGGTCACGCCCACCACGACCCACACCGCCGCGGCCGTGCCCAGCATGGCCTTGGGCTGGGCGTCGGCCAGGAACGCGGCGACGAGCGCGCATGCGACGGCAGCGATGGCGACACGCAGCAACACGCCTTTGACCACCGCCGGCTCACCCTGGCCCCAGCGCAGGAACGGTCCGAATGGCATCAGGAACACCGCTGGCGCCATCAGCAATGGAAACAGCAAACCGAAGTACGGCTGTCCGACCGAGATCCGCCCCAACGACAGGGCGTCACCGATCAGCGGAAACAGCGTGCCCAGCAACACCATGGCCGCCGCCACCACGAACATCAGGTTGCCGATCAGCAGCGCGGTTTCGCGCGACAGCACCTTGAACGGTTTGCCGTGCGCCACCTTCGGCGCACGCAAGGCATACAGCAGCAGCGAGCCACCAATGACGATGGTCAGGAACAGCAAAATGAACACCCCGCGGCGCGGGTCCGAGGCAAAGGCATGCACCGAAGTGAGCACGCCCGAGCGCACCAGGAAGGTGCCCAGCAGCGACAGCGAAAAGGCGAAGATTGACAGCAGGATCGTCCACGCGCGCAGGCTGCCGCGTTTCTCGGTCACCGCCTGGGCGTGGATCAATGCCAGCCCGACCAGCCACGGCATGAAGCTGGCGTTTTCCACCGGGTCCCAGAACCACCAGCCGCCCCAGCCCAGTTCTGCATACGCCCACCAGCTGCCGGCAACGATGCCGAAGGTGAGAAAGCCCCACGCAATATTCGTCCACGGCCGCGCCCAGCGCACCCAGGCCTGTTCCAGCTCCCCGCCCAGCAGGGCGGCGATGGAAAACGCAAACGCCACGGAAAATCCGACATAGCCCATGTACAGCATCGGCGGATGCATGGTCATGCCCGGGTCTTGCAGCACCGGGTTCAGGTCCGCGCCGTCGCCGGGCATGGGCAACAGCCGGCCAAAGGGATTGGAGGTAAAGATGGTGAAGGCCAGAAAGCCGACCGCGATCAATCCCATCACCGCCAGCACGCGCGCGGCGAACACCTCCGGCAGCTTCTGGCTGAACATGGCCAGCGCCACCGTCCACAGGTTGAGGATGAGGATCCACAACAGCAGCGAGCCTTCGTGCGCGCCCCACACTGCGGCAAAGCGGTAGTACCACGGCAGCGCCAGGTTGGAGTTGTCGGCGACGTACTGCACGGAAAAATCAAAGCGCATGAACGCCCACGCCAGGATGCCGAATGCCAGCGCCACGAACACCGCTTGCCCCGCCGCCGCCGGCCGTGCCACCGCCATCAACGCGTGGTTTCCGCGCCATGCCCCGAGCAACGGCAGGATGCTCTGCGTCAGTGCCAGCAGCAGCGCCAGGATGAGTGCGAGTTGGCCGAGTTCAGGGGTCATGATTTGGGGCCGGGAATAGGGGACGCGGGAAAGCGGAATCGATCAATATGCGGCGCCATCGGCGAGCCGCGCGTAGCACAGGAAACTGCCGTGCCGCACGCTGATTGACACGCGGTCACGGGCGCGGTTCTCCATTCCCCATTGCCGATTCTCCGTCGCCGCCTTCCTTGATCGCCTTGCCTTCGTGCGCCTTGGCCATGGCGTCCTTGAGCTCCTTGGGCATGTAGGTTTCGTCGTGCTTGGCCAGGACCTCGGTGGCGACAAAATGGGCGTTGTCCATGTGCCCGGTGGCGATGACGGACTGGTTGTCGCGGAACAGGTCGGGCAGGATGCCGGTGTATTCCACCGGCATGGCGCCACCGGCATCGACCACGGTGAAGGTGGTCTTCAGCGAATTGTCACTGCGCTGCACCGAACCGGCCTTGACCATGCCGCCCAGGCGGAAGGTCTTGTAGCTGCTGGCCTGGCCGGACTGCACCTGGCTGGGCGTGAGCAGGTAGTTCATGTTCTGCTGCAACGCATACACGCCCAGGCTGGCGGCGATGGCGGCGGCCACGACAACCAGGGCGACGATGCTGAGCCGGCGTTTGCGGGTGGGATTCATCGGGTGCTCGCAGGCGATGGGATGGTTGTGCTGGTGCCGCGGCGTGCATCGTGGCGGGCCATTTGCGCGCGTATCTCGCGCAAGGCGCGGCGTCGGCGCACGGTGGGGACCACGCTGTCGGCAACCAGCACGATGAAGAAGATCGCGTATGCGGGCCACACGTAGGCGGCATAACCGCCCATGGCCAGGAACGGCTGCAGCGCCAGCGCGATCATGCCGTCGCCCCGCGCTTGGCCAGGGTGCGCACCCAGTCCTTGCCGCGCTCCAGCGTCAGCAACCCGGTGCGGGTGCGCCGGCACACGCTGGCGATGTAATACGCCTTGGTTGCCAGCGTCATGACCAGCAGCGGCCACAACATGTCGCTGGCAATCGTCGAGGTGCCGAACACGTTGATGGTGCTGCCCTGGTGCAGCGTGTTCCACCAGTTCACCGAAAAGTGCACGATCGGCACGTTGACGATGCCGATCAGCGCCAGGAACGCGGCGGCGCGTGCGCCTTGGCGGCGATCCTCGAAGGCGTGGTACAGGCCGATGACGCCCAGGTACAGGAACAGCAACACCAACTCGGAAGTCAGCCGCGCGTCCCAGGTCCACCACGTGCCCCACATGGGTTTGCCCCACAACGAGCCGGTGGCCAGCGTGATCGCCGTGAATGCCGCGCCGATCGGCGCCGATTCCATGGCCACCACCTCGGCCAGCTTGATCCGCCACACCAGTGCGACGAACGCAGCCACGCCCATCACTGCGTAGATGAACATGCTCATCCACGCACTGGGTACGTGAATGAAAATGATGCGATAGGCGTCGCCCTGCTGGTAGTCGGGCGGGGCCAGTACCAGTGCGCCATACAGGCCGATCGCGCCGAGTACGAGCGCCAGAACCATGGCCCAGGGCCACAAGGCGCCGGCAAAACGGTAGAAGGTTGGCGGTGAGCTGAGCCGGTGCAACCAGCGTGGAACCCAGTTGGTCATGGTTCTCAAGCGTCCAGGGCGATGCGGAGCGCGGCGGCGCATGCCAGCGGTGCAAGGATCAGCACCAGCACCAGGGCCGATGCCAACCAGGCAATGGGCGAGAGCCACGGCAATCCTTGCTGGGCCGCGGCGATGGCGCCGGCGGCGAAGATCACTGCCGGCATGCACAGCGGCAGCAACATCAAGGCCAGCAGCATACCAGAGCGCCGCGTGCCAGCCGTCAGCGCCACCAGCACCGCGCCCAGCAGACTGAGCAGCGGCGTGGCCAATGCCAGCGCAAGCACCAGCGCCGGAATGGCGGCCAGCGGCAGGTGCAGCATCACCGCCAGCAGCGGCGCAATCACGATCAGTGGCAGCGCGGTGGTCAGCCAGTGCGCGAGGATCTTCATGCCCAGCATCAGCGCCAGTGGTTGCGGTGACAGCACCAGTTGTTCCAATGATCCGTCCTCGATGTCGCTGGCGAACATGGCGTCAAGTGTCAGCAGCATCGCCAGCAGTACCGTGACCAGCACGATGCCGCCGGCAACACGCTGCAGCAGCGTGTCCTCTGGTCCCAGTGCAAAGGGAAACAACACCGTGACCAGCAACGCGTACAGCACCGGCATGGCAATGTCGCCGCGCCGTCGCCACGCCAGCATCAGCTCGCGCCGCAACATTGCAGCGCAGGCAGGGATAAGACGCGGCCGCGTCACTTCAGTTCCCCGTTACCGGTGCGCAACCGGATCCTGGGCACGGGAGAAATCCCGCGCCGCAATCCGGACATCGCGTTTGCGATTGCAATCGACAGGGATGCGCCATCAGCCATGCAGGTGAATCCGCTGCACCGGTTTGCTGGCGAAGTTCACCGCGCCATGGCTGCTGACCAGCGCCGCGCCGCCGGCGCTTGCGTGCCAATCCAGCACCCGGTCAACCAGTTCGCTGCCAGCTCGATCGAGGTTGGCATACGGCTCGTCGAGCAGCCATAGCGAGGCCGGCAGCAGCAGCAGCCGGGCCAGTGCCGCGCGCTTCTTCTGGCCGGCAGACAGGCGTCGGGTGGGCTCGTCCTCGTATCCGTGCAGGCCAACCTCGATCAGGACAGCATCGGGATCGGCGTCCTCGCGTCGGCCGTGCAGGCCACTGGCGATGTGCAAGTTCTCGCGCGCGCTGAGGTCCGCCTTGAGTCCAAGCTGATGGCCCAGAAACAGGATTTCCCCGCGGCATGCGTCGCGCTGCATTGCTTCACCG
>JBDTIE010000271.1:0-12383 GCA_039936515.1 Rhodanobacter sp.
CAGGCGATGGGAAGAGTCTCCGACCATTACAAGCTGTTTTTGCTACTGGCCGACAACCAGCCCAAGACCCTCGCAGCGCTCGGCAATATCGTGGTGCGTGCCGGCCCTGCCGGCGGCATCCGCGTCAAGGACGTCGCACGGATCAGCCTCAGTCATGTGCCGCAATACCTCCGTGTCAATGCCGATGGCCAGAACGCGGTGCTGTTGCAGGTTTACCAGCAGCCAGGCGGCAACAGCGTGCAGATTGCCAGGGACGTCAAGCAGAAGCTGGCCGACTACGCGTCGCAAGTCCCCGACGGCGTGCACATCGCCAACTGGTACGACCAGACCCAGTTGGTGACGGCCGCGGCGAGCAGCGTGCGCGACGCGATCCTGATCGGCATCGTGCTGGCTGGTCTGGTGCTGTTCTTGTTCCTGCGCAACACGCGGGTGATCATGATCGCGATGATCGTGGTGCCGGCGGTGCTGGCCATCACCGTGCTGCTGTTGTCCGTGCTGGGCATGAGCTTCAACATGATGACGCTGGGTGGCATGGCGGCGGCCGTGGGATTGATCATCGACGACATCATCGTGATGCTCGAGCACATCATGCGCCGCGTCGGCGGCGGAGTTGGCGAGGTGCACGAGCGGATCGCTGGCGCGGCGTGGGAGTTCACCCGGCCGCTGACCGGATCCAGCGCTGCCACCATCATCATCTTCTTGCCGCTGGCGTTCCTGTCCGGCGTGACCGGCGCGTTCTTCAAGGCCCTGTCGCTGACCATGGCCAGCGCGCTGATCATCTCCTATCTGCTGACATGGGTCGCGGTGCCATTGCTGGCCGAGCGCCTGCTGGACAAGCGCCACTTGGTGGAACGTCCGCAAAGCCGCTTCACCCGACGCATGATGGACAGCTACCAGAACACGTTGAGCCGCGGCCTCAAGCGGCCGTGGCTGGTGTTGCTGGTGATCGTGCCGTTGCTGGCGCTGGGCGGCCTGGCCTACACCCAGGTCGGCTCCGGTTTCATGCCCAAGATGGACGAGGGCGGCTTCATCCTCGACTACCGTTCGCCACCGGGCACCTCGCTGGAGGAAACCGACCGTCTGCTGCGGCAGGTGGAAACCATCGTCCGCGCCAATACCAATGTGGATACGTACTCGCGCCGCACCGGCCTGCAACTGGGTGGCGGCCTGACCGAAGCAAACACCGGCGATTTCTTCGTACGCCTGAAGCGGGGCGCGCGCCCGTCGACCGAGGCGGTGATGACTCAGGTACGCACCAAGGTTGAGCAGCAAGTGCCGGGCCTGGACATCGAACTGTCGCAGCTGATGGAGGATCTGATCGGCGATCTGGTGGCGGTGCCGCAGCCGATTGACGTGCAGTTGTCTGGCGCCGACGCAGTGACCCTCGATGCCACAGCGAAAAGCGTGGCGGCCGCTGTGGGCAAGATCAACGGCGTGGTCGGCGTACGCGACGGCATCAACCCCGCCGGCGACGCGCTCACGGTACGGGTGGATTCCACCAAGGCCGCGTTGGAAGGTCTGGATCCTGTCAGTGTCACCAACCAGGTCGCGGCTGCAGTCGACGGAACAGTGGCCACGAGCATGTCCGTGGGCAGCAAGCTGGTCGGTGTGCGCGTGCGTCTTCCCGGCAGTTCGAACCGACGCATCGACCAGATCAGTGACCTTCTGCTCCGTGCACCGGACGGCCAAATGCTGCCACTGTCGCGGGTGGCCACGCTCAAGCAGGTGCAGGGCCAGCCGGAAATCACCCGCATCGACCTGAAGCGCACGGTGTCGGTGACCGGGCGAATCAGCGGCCGCAGCCTGGGTTCAGCCATTGTCGATGTGAAGAAGGTCATGAGCCAACCGGGCCTGCTGCCGCAGGGTGTCGTCTATCAATTGGGCGGGACCTACCAGCAACAGCAGCAGGCGTTCCGCGGCTTGTTGATCGTAATGGGCGCGGCAATCGCGCTGGTGTTCACCTTGCTGCTGTTCCTTTACGAGAGTTTCCGTGTGGCCATTACCATCCTGGCGATGCCATTGCTGGCGATTCCAGCGGTGTTCGTCGGGCTGTGGCTGACCGGCATCGAGCTCAACATTTCGGCGATGATGGGCATGACGATGATCGTGGGCATCGTCACCGAGCTGGCGATCTTCTATTTCTCCGAACTTCAGGGCGCGGAGCGTGGCCGAGCGTTGCACGATGCCCTGCACGAGGCGGGCGAACACCGCACGCGGCCGATCCTGATGTCCACGCTGGCGGCGATCCTGACGCTGATGCCATTGGCACTGGCGATCGGCCAAGGCTCGCAGATGCAGCAGCCACTGGCGATTGCGATCATCTCCGGCATGCTGGTGCAGCTGCCGCTGGTGCTGCTGGTGATGCCGGTGCTGTATTCGCTGCTGCGTCGTCACGACAAGACGGCGACGGGTCCAAGCTCAACCGGACTTGTACTCGCAGATTGACCCTCCGGACCACAGCGCCGCAGACATGGCAGCCGCCATGGCATCCATCCCACGCGTATCCAGTGCGGCGTTGGCACCGCCGCAGGGCGAGTACTTTGCTTGCTCGGTGACCGAAAACAGCCCCAGCGTGGGCGCCCCACGGCGACCATAGGCATAACGCCGCAATCGGCGCCGATGACGCCATCCATGCAGGCCATGAACGCGGCCATGCGCCGCAGGTTGTGCGAATAGAACGGGGTCAGCCGCGAGCCCAGTTGCGAGCGCCCATGCGCCGCCAGCAAAGCAATCAGCCAGACCTGCGGGCAGTTAACCGGTGGGCGGCGAACACCGCGGGTTCATCCTGCACGCACCCGGCGAAAGCGCCACTCCACGACGATAAGCACCACGATGAATAGATCAAACACGGTGAGTGCGGCCAGGAAAAACGACGCGTGATGAATCCATCGATAGACCTGGTAGCCGATGAAGGCTGACAGGATCACGAGGGCTGTTGGGTAGGACCATCGTGCACCACGCAACGGCCCGGTCACGAGGCCCACTTTGACGACGCCATGACCTAGCAGATACGCGCCTGCCAAATGGCTGCTTCCGCCAGGCAACCCCTGCACGGAATGCAGCAGAAAGTTGGCAACAGGACTGTTCGGATCCTCGATCAACTCTTGGCGCGTGAGCCAGTGCGCGGCCCCCACCAAGCCGGGCTGGGTGGTCAGCAACAACGTCGTTCCCGCTATCACCTCAAGCAGTCCGTCCAGCCCTTTCAGCACTATGCCGAAGTCGAAAGCGCGGTGATAAAGCGTTTTCAGTCGAGATTTCATCGGACAAAACGGCCAAGTGCGAGAACGGCTCGGCCTGATAAATCGACCGAGCCGCATGTTGCCATGGCTCAGTCGTTGTCCGCGCCTTCCACCGAATTCTCCAGCACCTTGCCGGTCTTCGCGTCCACACCGACTTCGTGCGTCGCCTTGGCAGACTTGATATCGAACGAGTAGCGCAGCCCGCTGCCGCCGGCCTCCTTTTCGAGCTCGCGTTTAACTACCTTGCCGGGGTAGGCCTTGAGCGCGATCTGCGTTGCGTTCTGCATGCTGACCTTGGCCTGCGCACTCAGATCTGCCGCTGGCGACGCCTGTGCTGCAACTGCGCCTGCGGCCAAAAACAAGGACAACGACAATGTGGTGAACAAGAACTTGTCCATAGCATTATTTCTTTGTAGTTGAGGAAATGTCACCGTCGCAGGGTCAGCTTTGCGCGTGCTTAGCTGGCGCAGGGTTCAGACCATTTTCGTTCGACTCTTCATGCTGCAGTCACTTGACACGCTCACGGAAGTGCCGCAAAACGGCAACCTGCAAGGCCGCTGCATACCTGGTCGTCGATAACTGGATTGACTGCGCGAACCACGCTTTCCAATTGTCGTAGAGACCGCCTCGACAGGCCATTCTCATGGTGCCGCGGGCAAGCGCTAACACAGCTTCTATCCAAAGCAAAAGAGGCTACGGCTTGAAATGGTGCACATAACCCACGCTGAACCCTCCGGGTAGCCAACCCACGACAAGAGACGAGTGCCGGTGCGCCGTCCAGATGCCGATGCCGGTGCCTATGGCCGCGCCCAC
The DNA here is from genome assembly GCA_039936515.1 of Rhodanobacter sp. Taxonomy (GTDB): domain Bacteria; phylum Pseudomonadota; class Gammaproteobacteria; order Xanthomonadales; family Rhodanobacteraceae; genus Rhodanobacter. The sequence continues at coordinate 4,053 of JBDTIE010000271.1, forward strand.
CAACACGTCACTCTGCCAATGACCTCGCGTTTTCATGCGCGCGACCGCGTCGTAGGCCGGCAGCAGTGCCAACGCGTATACCGCCGGGTGCTCGGAGCCGTAATTGACGATAAACGGAGTGACGGCCGCCGACATCGCCGCCACTTCCCCACTAGGGAAGCTCTGCGCGTGAGCGCCCTGGAAGAACTGGTTCGGATCGCTGGTCTGTGACGGGCGTTCGCGCTGGAACGTGTACTTCATCGCGGTGGTGGCCACGCTGGTAACCACCAGCGCATCGACGGAACGCCAGAATGTGTCGCCGAGCTTGTCGTGATCGCCCAGGGCGATCGCGCCGACACCGACCGTGACGATGGTGCCGTAGACCAAGGTGGTCTGAGTGCTGCGTTTCCAGATACCGCTGTTGTCATAGTGCAGGCGATGGTCGATAACCAGCGGGCCGCCGGCGAAGACCGCCTGCATTGGGGCTGCCACCATCGCGACGACCAGAGCGGTCGCCGCCACCGAGCTGAGCTTGCGCATGTCCGCTCTCCGTCGCCGGCGCTGAATGGAGTTTCAGACAGGTAGTGTCACGCTGGCTGCCTTTCATTTTGCTTAGCGCGGCTGCAATTACTGCGCAATCAAGCCTGACGTTCGCTGCCTGCCAGTGAGGCTCATCTTCGCCCGCAACCCTCCGTCACCCGCGGATGCAGCCTGATTCATCACGGCAGAACCCGCCAGCAGGGAGCTTGCAAAATGCGGCAAGGAATGCGTTGCGCACGGGCTTCTTGGGTCATGCAGAACTGCGGAATCCCAACAAGCATCTCGCTGACGCTTGGCGCAACTCTGGTACCGCAGCAAGATTCGTCTTGTTCTTGACGCATATCGATCCGGCCGTTTCGTAGCGAGTATCCGGTACCGTTGCGAGTACTGGAGTCGTTTCAAGTCGTTACGTTCGTTTCTGGCGCGAAATGTGCTGACGCGAAATGTGCTGGTGGATATCAAGTGCCGTCGATTTCAGAGTGACCGAATTGGTCAGCATCCTCACAAACTCGACCGCGATGACACGCGTGCTGAAGCGCTCGCGTACGAATTCCTGCGCAGCTACGCCCATCGGCAACCGGCGCGACGGATCGCACATCGCCCGGATCGCCGCGCACCACGCGCCGACATTGCCTGGCGGCAGCAGCATGCCGGTCACGCCCGGGTTCAATGTTTCGGGGACGCCGCCTACGTCGCTTGCCAGCACCGGGATGCCAGCCGCCTGTGCTTCCACCGAGCCACGCCCGAAAGTCTCCGGGGCTATGGACGGGAAAGCCAACATCGACATGGCGCTGAACCACGGATGGATGTTGTTGATCCATCCCGGAAAATGATGCCGCTCCCGCATCAAGTGGCAAGCGGCCCGATCGCGCAGCTCCAAGGCATCCGGGCCACTACCAAGCCAGAGGCAATGTAGCCGGGACTCTTGTTCCATGGCCGCGGTGACCGCTTCAAACAAAGTGAAAATTCCTTTGCTTTGGTGCATCCGGCCGCAATAGCCAAGCACGATCGCGTCATCGGCGATATCCAGAGTGCGCAACAGAGCGCTGCGTGTCACCGGATCACGTTTGCACAGCGCCATGTTCACCGGGTTGTAAAGCACCTGGATCCGCTGCGGCGGCACGCCGTGCTCAAGATAGGATTGGCGCGCATGGTTTGACACCGCGAAAAAGCGTTGTGCCAGGCGCGGCAACAGGTATTCCGATAGACGATTCATCGGCGGAACACGGTGACGGAACAGCGCCACGGGTATTCGCAGCAGCCGTCCGATGACGATCAAGGGCCAGTATTCCTTGCCGAAGTTGCCCACCAGCCAATCCGGCGCTGATCGCTTCGCGGCGCGGAGCACCCTGGCGTAGCCACGCAGGTCGAGCGCATTCCGGAAGGTCGCCGTATACAAACGCACACCCGTGTTCTGCAGCTCCTGTTCGATCAGCCCGGCCGGCGAGGCCACCACGCTGACATCATGTCCGGCCTCAACCAGGGCTTGCGCCAGCGCGACGAAGTGTGTCGCGGCACCGGTTTTCTCGGGGTTGGTACCGACCATGAGGAACTTCATGCGCGGCGATCCTCGTACCGCGTCAGCACGCGTGCGGCGAACTGCGGCAAGAGGTGATGCCGCGCAATCTGTACCCGGGGTAGTCGCCACAAGTCAGCGCCAGCCAAGGCACGTCCACGGCGCGTCGTGGTCGCCGCCTCGAACCCGGCTTCACGCGCGACGGCGGCCACGCGGTTATCCACATCGCCATACGGATAACAGAACTGCGCCACCGCACTACCCAGACGATCTTCCAGATCCACTTTGCAGCCATGAATCTCATCGCGCAGTTCGGCATCGTTGCAAGCGGTGAGTCGAGGATGGGTGCGGGTATGCGCGCCAACCTCCATGCCGGCAGCCTTCCAGCGGAGCAATTGCGCCACCGACATCATCGGTTTCCTGACGCCAAGACGCTCCGCATCCCAGCCGTTGAAACGACCAATGCTGCCGCTGACCACATAGGTCGTGGCACTGAAGCCGAACCGTTGCAAGATCGGAAGCGCCGCCTCCAGGTTGTCGACATAGCCGTCGTCCAGCGTGAGGACGACCACACGACCGTGACGCTCTCCGCGCAAGTACGGCATCGCAGCCGACATCGACAATCCCTCGTAGCCAAGCTGCTGCAACACCCACAGCTGCCGGGCGAATTTTCCGGGGCTCACATACAGGCTGCGGTATACACGCAGATCGGCTGGTACCTGGGCGATGTTGTGATACATGAGAATGGGTAGTGGGCAGTTGCCCGCCTTCTTTACCTTGTTCATGCATCGTTCCTTTGCAGGCCTCCGTTCTGCGATCAACCGCACGCATTCTTGTCGAGCACTGGCAGCGGGCAAAGCGCACAAGGCCCGCGCTTTGGGCGTGTGCCGTCAAGGCATCTCGCCGGATCGCGCGAGTGCAGCGCAGAGCGCTCAGGAGCATTCTCCGGTGTGCAAGCTTTCGTTCTGCTTACATCTGGCGAGAGCAGCGGTCACATGACATCCGACCCAAGGCTCAACGGCTATCGCCACGACGCATGCCTGCGTCAGGTAACGCGCGGAAGGGTCACCTTCACCCGCAGGCCGGCGCCCAGCGGCGAGTCGAGCAACTCGATGGTCGCATCATGCAATTGCGCAGCTCGTTGCACGATGGACAGCCCCAGCCCGTAGCCATCACCGCGACTGCCGGCTTCACGATGAAAACGCGTGAACACCTGCGCGCGACGTTCCGGCGGAATGCCGGGGCCATCATCAATGACGTCCAGCCAGACTTCCCTCGGGCCCTGCTCGATGGAAAGCTGCACCTGGCCGCCGGCCGACACATGGCGCATGGCGTTCTCGACCAGGTTGCGCACAAGCGCCGCCAATGCCGCCTCGTAACCATGTACCAGGATCCGCCCGTGCGAGGTGGTGAACCCCAGTTCGGCGTCGCCGTCGGCGATCACCGGCGCCATTTCCTCAATGACGTCCATGGCGACGGCAACCAGATCAACCGCGGCAGCCTGACCTGCGGCGGCGCCCGATTCCAGGCGCGCCAGCACCAGCAACTGCTCGATCATCCGCGCCAATGCCGCCAGGCTGTGTTGCGCGCTGGCCAGACTTGCCGCCGCCTCGGCCGGATGGCTCGTCGCCTGCGCACTTTCCAAATTGATCATTGTCGACGCCAGGGGTGTGCGCAGCTCGTGCGCCACGTCCGCACTGAACCGGCGCTCACGCTCCAGAGCATCTGCCAGCCGCTCGAACTGGCTGTTCAATGCAACCACAACCGGCCGCAATTCCAGCGGCGCACGCTCCAGTACGATTGGCTCGCGACTGCCCAACTCGCGCACGGACAACGCTTCGGTCAGCGACTCAAGCGGGCGCAATCCCCGCTGCACCGCCCAGCCGACCAGCAGCGCCAGCAACGGCAGACCGAACAACAGTGGCAAGCCGTGATAAAGCCATAACGCATGCATGATTTCGTGGCGACTGTCATAGCGCTCACCGACTCGGATCACTTCGCCGCGGGCGGTATCGACCAAGGTGAAAGTGCGCCATACATAGCCGCCATGCTGCGTATCACGGAAGCCTGCATCACGTGTCCGCGGCGCCGGCAAGTCGGCGAAATTCGCGGTCGCCAGCACCATCGGCCCAGCGCGGTCAAATACCTGAAAACCGACCTCGTCCTCATAGGTGTGATCCTGGGTGCGCTCCGCCGGTGTGGACGCCGGCGTGATCGGCACCAGCATGCCGGCCGCCGCATGGCCACGCAGCGAGTCGATACCGACGTGATCAATCAGCACCTCCAGGGTGCGCGCCGACTGCGCCAGCCGCCCGTCCAGCAACTCGTCAACCTCGACCACGGTGCGCTGGAAACTCAACAACGCCAGCGGCAACAACACTGCGATCAGCACCAGGACGATCATCCATCGCAGTCTGGCCCGCAGGCTGGAGCTTTTCACTTCGGCTCCCGCGGGATCATGTAGCCAAATCCCCGCACCGTATGGATCGTCTCGAAGCTGAGCTTGCGCCGCAGTGTGTGCACCAGCACCTCCAGCGCGCTGCTGCCGACCACGGTATCGAGCCCGTACAGCGAATTTTCCAGACTCTCGCGTCGCACCAGGCGGCCGGCGCGTTCCATGAGGATCTGCAACAACGAAAACTCGCGCCGGGTCAGTTCAACGGATTCGCCACGAAACAGCACCTGCGATGTCCCCAGGTCGAGCGTCAACGCGCCGACCTCGATCCGGTTGGCAGCCAGCCCTTGGGCGCGTCGGCTCAACGAACGGATCCGCGCACTCAACTCGTCCAGATGAAACGGCTTCACCAGATAATCGTCGGCACCCGCGTCGAGCCCGCGCACGCGCGCGTCCAGCCCGTCGCGCGCCGTCATCACGATCACCGGCGTCTTGACCCGCAGATCGCGCGCTGCAACCAGTACATCGATCCCGTCCATTCCGGGCAACCCCAGATCCAGCAAAACCAGATCCGCCGTGCCATCGCGCAGTGCCAGCAACGCCTCGCGGCCATTGCGCAACCACGTCACCGTATAACCTTGACGTTCCAGCGCACGCTGGATGGCGCTGCCCAACGGTTGGTCGTCTTCCACCACGATGATGTGCATCGCAATTCCTGGGCAGTCACCTTCCTGGCGCAGCTTATCGGCAACCAGCTTTTGAAAAGCTTTGCGGACCAATCACGCAAGCGTCCTGCCGAGGACGCGTTGTCGCGGACGCCGGAGCGGCCTTGCGCGCCAACGGCGACTTGTGCCAGTGCCGCGCGGGGCGTGAGTTGACCACGGCGTCAACGGTCGTCGCGGGTCCAGATGTGGCCACCATCCTCGCGCACGGGGAAGCTGGCGATGGGGATATACGCCGGCGGCCGCGTCACTGCGCCACTGCGCACGTCGAAGCGGGCACCGTGGCGCGGGCACTCCACTTCAAAACCGAACACTTCACCACCTGCCAGCTCACCGCCGTCGTGAGTGCAGATGTTTTCCACCGCGTACAACGCGCCATCGATGTTGTACACCGCGATCTCGGTGTCACCATCCCATACCAGCTTGGCCTCGCCGGGCAGGAACTCGCTGCGCGTGCCGACGTCGATCCAATCGTTCATGCCGCCTCTCCTGCCAATGATTTGCCCAGCACCACGAAACGCAGGTCGTCGCGGCGCGGGATGCCGAAGCGCTCGTTGCCGTAGGGAAAACGCAGGTACTCGCCGGTCGGCAGGTAGCCGCGACGGGCGTACCAGGCAACCAGTTCCGGGCGTTGTTCGATTACTGTCATGCGCATCCCGCGGCAGTGCCAGCGCTGGCACGCGATGTGTTCGGCGGCGGCCAGCATCCATTTGCCCAGCCCGTTGCCCTGCTGCAACGGATCGACTGCGAACATGCCGAAGTAGGCCCAGTCACCCTGCCGCTGCAGGTGGCAACTGGCGACCGGCTGGCCCTCGCGTTCGGCCAACAGGATGAAACTGTCCTCGTGCGCGAGGATCTCGCCCACGGCGTCGGCATCAGTGCGCCGACCGTCCAGCAGATCCGATTCGGTGGTCCAGCCGCGCCGACCCGAATCACCGCGATAGGCGGACTCGACCAGCGCCACAATGGCGCCGATATCTGATGTCACTGCAGCGCGTAGGTGGGGCTCAGAGCGGATGTCCATCGCGCCAATGATAACGGGCGGGCAAGGTACGCCACCATGATGTGCAACAGCGGCATGGCACGGACAATCTCGTGACCATGGCCTCCTCAGGCATCCTTGGGTGGCCCGCGCCATCCACATGCGTGACCTTCGACACTGTCTGTGGAGCGGTCCGGTTGCCTACGGTAGGAAGTTCCTGCTGCCTCGCTGACGCTCGCCAGCGCCCTGTTCGATTTCGTGCCCCGGAGCTCCCATGACCCACCGCATCGTCAAACCGCTGGTCCTTGCCATCGGCGTCGGCCTGTTCAGCAGCGCCATGGCCGCTCCACCGTCTGCATTCGATGTGCATGAGTTGAGCACGCAGGTCAACGCCTGCCAGGACTTCAACGCCTTCGTGAATGCGAAATGGGTGGCCGCCAACCCGATCCCGGACGACCGCACGCGCTGGGGTTCGTTTGACACATTGCGCGAGGACAGCCTCAATGTGCAACGCAAACTGGTGGAGACGGCCGCGAGCCAGGTGGCCACGGCCAAGCCCGGTTCGATCGAGCAGAAGATCGGTTATCTGTATGCGTCGGGCATGGACGAGGCGGCCATCGACAAAGCCGGCTTCGATCCGATCAAACCGGAACTGGCGCGCATCGCCGGGCTGAAGAACAGCGCGCAGGTGGTCGCTTACGTGCGCGACAGCTACGCACATGGCGCGCCGGTATTGTTCCGCTTCGGCGGCAATGCCGACTTCAAGGACTCCAACCAGGAGATTGCCTACACCGGCCAAGGCGGTCTCGGCCTGCCGACCACGGACTACTACAGCAAGCCGGACTTTGAAAAAATCCGCACCGCTTACGTGGCGCACATTGCCAAAATGCTGGAATTGACCGGCGCAAGCGCCGCCGACGCGCAGCAGCAGGCCAAGTCAGTGCTGGCGTTCGAGACGCGACTGGCGGCAGCCTCGCTGAGCCGGGTGGCAATGCGCCTGCCGGAAAACCGTTACAACTACGTCAGCATCGCACAGGCAGACAAGATCACCCCGGATCTGGACTGGGCGGCGTTTTTCAAGGCGCAGGGCGCGGACGTGAAGGACGGCTTCTCCCTGTCGCAGCCAAAATTCTTTGCCGAAGTGCAGAAGATGCTGGGCGACGTGCCACTCGCGCAATGGCAGGCGTACTTGCGCTACCACGCTATTGCCGACGCGGCGCCGTACCTGTCCACGCCGTTCCAGCGCGAAGACTTTGCGTTCAACGAGCAGACATTGAACGGCCAGAAGGAAATGAAACCGCGCTGGAAACGCGTGCTGGATACCACCAACGATGGCATGGGCATGGCCCTGGGCCAGTTGTACGTCACCGACAATTTTTCGCCTGCGTCCAAACAGCGCGCCGAGGAGCTGGTGGCGAACCTGCGCGCCGCTTTCAAGACGCGCATTGAAAACCTGGAATGGATGAGCGACGCCACCAAGCAGAAGGCGTTGCAGAAGTGGGCCACGTTCGTACCCAAGATCGGCTATCCGGACAAGTGGCGCGACTGGTCCGGCCTCACGCTGAAGCCGGGCAACTACTTTGCCAACGTGCGCACGGCGGACAAGTTCAACTACGACTACCGCATTGCCAAGATCGGCAAGCCGGTGGACCGCGGCGAATGGGGCATGACGCCGCAGACGGTGAACGCGTATTACAGCGCGCAGAAAAACGAGATCGTGTTCCCCGCTGCGATCCTGCAGCCGCCCTTCTTCGATGCCACCGCCGATGACGCCATCAACTACGGCGGCATAGGCGCGGTGATCGGCCACGAGATGGGCCACGGCTACGACGACCAGGGCAGCAAGTTCGACGCCAGCGGCAACAACGCCAACTGGTGGACCGAGGCTGATCGCAAGGCCTTCGAAGCCCGCACCGCCAAGCTTGGCGCGCAATTTGACACCTACGAGCCGCTGCCCGGCAAGCACGTCAACGGCGCGCTGACGATGGGCGAAAACATTGGTGATCTGGGCGGCCTGAACGCGGCGTACACGGCGCTACAGATGGCGCTGTCTAAGAACCCTGCCGAAGCGCATGCCAAGATCGACGGCTACACCCAGGACCAGCGCTTCTTTCTCAACTGGGCGCGCGTGTGGCGCGGCAGCATACGCCCCGAAGCGCAGCTGACGCTGCTCAACACTGACCCGCACGCGCCGGCG
>JBDTIE010000272.1:0-10037 GCA_039936515.1 Rhodanobacter sp.
CACGCAGCGCGCCAGTGCGCGATGGCGTGGCGCGCATCATCGCCGACGTGCGCGCACGTGGCGATGATGCATTGCGCGAATTGACTCTGCGCCACGACCGTTGCGCGCTGGACGCCATCGAGGTGACCGACGCGGAGATCGCCGCGGCTGAAGCGCAACTGCCGGCAGTATTGAAGGGTGCCATTGCCGAGGCGGCAGCGCGCATCGAGCATTTCCACCGCGCCACCATGACGCCGCCGGTGGTCGTTGAGACCGCGCCCGGTGTGCGCGTGGAACGCATTTCGCGCGCGGTCGAGCGCGTTGGCCTGTACGTGCCAGCCGGTAATGCGCCGCTGCCTTCGACCGCCTTGATGTTGGGCATACCTGCGCGCTTGGCTGGTTGCGCGCAGGTGGTCCTGTGTTCTCCCGCGCGCGCTGACGGCCAGTGCGACGCGGCGGTGCTGTATGCCGCGCGGCTGGTTGGCGTGCGGCGCGTGTTCAAGCTCGGCGGCGCGCAAGCCATTGCCGCCATGGCCTATGGCACGGCCAGCGTGCCGCGCAGCGACAAGCTGTTCGGCCCGGGCAACGCGTGGGTGACCGAGGCCAAGCAGCAGGTTGCGATGGACGCGGAGGGCGCCGCCATCGACATGCCGGCGGGGCCGTCGGAGGTGATGGTGATTGCCGACGGCGATGCCAATCCCGCGTTCGTTGCCGCTGACCTGCTGTCCCAGGCCGAACACGGCGCCGATTCGCAAGTGATGCTGGTGACGCCGGCGGCCGAGCTGATCGAGGCGGTGACACAGGAGATGCTGCGTCAATGCGTACTGTTGCCGCGCGCCGACATTGCCAACAGCGCACTCGCGTGCAGCCGCTTTATCCAGGTTTCCTCGCTGGCGCAGGCTGTGCAGGTTGCCAACGCCTACGCGCCGGAGCATCTGATCGTGCACACGGCGCAGCCGCGCGCGCTGCTGGCGGATATATGCCATGCCGGCGCGGTGTTCCTTGGGCCGTGGACGCCCGAGGCCGTGGGCGATTACTGCAGCGGCAGCAACCATGTGCTGCCAACCTACGGCCACGCGCGCGCTTCCAGCGGGCTTTCGGTTGCCAGCTACCAGAAGCAGATCACCGTGCAGGAGCTCACCGCCGCCGGCTTGCGCGCCATCGGCCCGTGTACCCAAACTCTTGCCGCCGCCGAACAACTGCAGGCGCACCGCAATGCCGTGAGCGTGCGGTTGGCGGCGATGGATGCGGCCGAGTCGAAATCCGTGCGCGGAGTATCGGCATGAGCGTGCTGGATTTGGCGCGCGCGGATATACGCGTCTTGCAGCCCTATGCCTCCGCGCGCATGGAGGCTGGGGTCGGCGAAGTCTGGCTCAACGCCAACGAGTCGGCGCTGGCACCTTATGGAGATCGCGGCGCGGGATGCCATCGCTATCCCGAGCCACAGCCGGCGACGCTGGTCGCCGCACTCGGCGAACTGTATGGCGCAAGTGTTGACCAGTTGTTGCTGACCCGCGGGAGTGACGACGGCATCGACCTGTTGGTGCGCGCGTTCTGCCGCGCCGGTGAGGACGCGATCCTGGTCCAGGTGCCGACGTTTGGCATGTACGCGGTGTCTGCGCGAATCCAGGGCGCGGGCGTGGTTGCCGTGCCGCTGGCGAGGGATTTCTCGCTGGACGTCGACGCCGTGCTCGGGGCCGTGACACCGGCGGTGAAGCTGGTGTTCGTGTGTGCCCCGAACAATCCCAGCGGCCAGGGCGTCGAGCGATCCGCGCTGTTGCAACTTGCCGACGCGTTGGCTGATCGCGCACTGCTGGTGGTGGACGAGGCCTATGTGGAGTTTGCCGACGACACCAGTGCGACGGCGCTTCTGGCGCGCTATCCGCACCTCGTCGTGCTGCGCACGCTGTCCAAGGCGTGGGCATTGGCGGGTGCACGCATCGGCAGCGTGCTGGCTGGCTCCCAGGTCATCAACCTGCTGCGTCGCATCCTGCCGCCGTACCCGCTGCCGCGACCATGCGTGGACGCGGCGCTGCGCGCGCTGTCCATGGCCGGCCAGGCAAATGCGCGGCAACGCATCGCCGAGGTGTGTGCGCAGCGCGCGCAGGTCGCGTCCAGCCTGCGCCGCTTCGCTGCGGTGCGTGAAGTGTTGCCGTCACAAGCCAACTTCCTGACCGTACGCTTCCATCATGCGTCGGCCGCCCATCGACGACTGCTGGATGCCGGGGTCGTCGTGCGTGACGTAAGCCGCTATCCGCGCCTGGACGATGCATTGCGCATCACCATCGGCACGCCGGCAGAAAATGCACGCATGCTAGACGTGCTGCAGGAGCTGGCGGCATGAACCGCAAGCTGCTGTTTGTTGATCGCGATGGCTGCCTGATCGAGGAGCCAGCCGACGGCCAGATCGACAGCTATGACAAGTTGTCGCTGCTGCCTGAGGTAATTTCAGCGCTGCAGCGTCTGGTGGGCAGCGGCTACGAGCTGGTGATGGTCAGCAACCAGGACGGCCTGGGCACGGCCTCGTTCCCCGAGGCGGATTTCGCCGGCCCGCACGCGTTGCTGCTGCGCGTGCTTGCCTCGCAAGGCATCGCCTTTGCCGAGGTGCTGATCGATCGCAGCTTTGCGCACGAGGGGCTGGATACGCGCAAGCCCGGCGTGGGTATGTTGCGCCACTACTTGGCAGACGATGGCTGGAGCCGGGCATTTTCGGCGATGGTCGGTGACCGCGAATCAGACATGCAACTGGCAGCGAACATGGGTGTGCGAGGCTGCCGCGTCGGTCCGTCGGGCATGGGCTGGGCTGAGGTGGCACATCGCTTGCTGGATTGCCCGCGAGTGGGCGGTGTGGTCCGCAACACGTGCGAAACACAGATTCGCGTGCGCGTCGATCTCGACGCCGTGACCCAGCCGCAGGTGCACACTGGCCTGGGGTTCTTCGATCACATGCTCGAGCAACTGGGCAAGCACGGTGGCTTTGCGTTGCAGTTGCAGTGCGATGGCGACACGCAGATTGACGAGCACCACACGGTCGAGGACTGCGCCATCGCGCTGGGGCAGGCACTGCGGCAGGCGCTGGGTGACAAGCGGGGTATCGGTCGCTACGGCTTCACCCTGCCCATGGACGAAACCCTTGCCAGCGCCGCGCTGGATCTTTCCGGCCGCGCGTATTTCGTATTTGATGGCAGCTTTTCGCGCGAGCGCGTTGGCGACCTGCCCACCGAACTGGTGCCGCACTTCTTTCGCTCGTTGTGCGAGGCGCTGGGCGCGAACCTGCACCTCAGCGTGTCCGGTGACAACGTGCATCACATGGTGGAGGCCTGCTTCAAGGTGGTGGCGCGAGCGCTGCGCCAGGCCGTGCGCCGCGAAGGTGATGAGTTGCCCAGCACCAAGGGCGTGTTGTGACGGGCGTGCGCCGGCAATCGGTTGTTCTGGTGGATGCCGGCGGGACCAATATCGGGTCCGTACGGCATGCGTTGCAGCGTCTGGGGGTCGATGCGCAATTGACCGCCGACGCTGCGAACATCCGCGCGGCGGACAAGGTGATCATCCCTGGCGTCGGTGCGGCCGGTCCGGGCATGGCGCGGCTGCAGGCGCTGGGCCTGGTCGACATCATGCGCACACTTACCCAGCCGGTGCTGGGCGTGTGCCTGGGCATGCAGTTGCTGTGTACCGGTTCGGCCGAAGGCGACACCTCTTGCCTCGGCGTGATCCCGGCACCGGTGTTGCGCATGCACGGTGGTCCGGGCGAGCGCATACCGCACATGGGTTGGAACCGCCTGCAGCCGACGCGGCCGCACCCGCTGTTGGCCGGGCTCGAGGACGGTGCACAAGCGTATTTCGTGCATGGCTACGCCGTGCCTCCGGGGCCATACACGTTGGCCACGAGCGACCACGGCGGCGTCTTTTCCGCCGTGGTAGCCCGCGACAACTACTTCGGCATGCAATTTCATCCCGAGCGCTCCTCAGTGGTCGGGGCGCGTCTGTTGCGCAACTTTCTCACGCTATGAATTTCACCGTGATTCCTGCCATTGATCTGCGCGCGGGCAAGGTGGTGCGCCTGCAGCAGGGTGACTACGCCAGGCAGACCACCTATCCGGCGGATCCGTGCGAACTGGCGCACGAATACGCAGCGGCCGGTGCGCGCTGGCTGCATGTCGTTGACCTGGACGGCGCGCGCGCCGGCACGCTTTCCAACCTGGCATCGATCCGGGAGATGACCGACACCGGCATCGCCATGCAGACCGGTGGTGGCGTGCGCGATGAAGATGACCTGCAGCGACTGTTCGACGCAGGCGTGCAGCGCGTGGTGATCGGCAGCGTGGCAATCCGCGAGCCCGAACACGTTGCCCGGTGGCTGCGTGACTACGGAACCGAGCGCATTGTCATTGCCTTGGACACCAGGCGAACAGGTGGGCAGTGGGTCTTGCCCAGCGCCGGCTGGACCGCCGCCGAAACACGCACCCTGGACGAACTTGCGCCCTGGTTTGCCGCGTGCGGCGCGCGGCACTTGCTGTGCACCGACATCGAGCGCGACGGCATGCTCGGCGGTTGCAACCTCGACCTCTACCGGCAACTGGCGGCATGTGCGCCGACGCTGGCGGTGCAGGCTTCCGGTGGCGTGCGTTCGCTGCAGGACATCTGCGCCGCGCGCGAGGCCGGTGCCAATGCCGTGATCCTTGGACGGGCGCTGCTCGAGGGCCGCTTTACCCTGGCGCAGGCACTGGCATGTTGAGTCGCCGCATCATTCCTTGCCTGGATGTGCGCGAGGGCAAGGTCGTCAAGGGCGTGCGTTTTCGCGACCACATCACGGCAGGCGGCGTGGTCGAGCTTGCGCTTCGCTACCGCGACGAGGGCGCGGACGAACTGGTGTTCTACGACATCACCGCCAGCTCCGAACAACGCAGCGTTGATCTGCAATGGGTGAGCGCTGTGGCGCGCGTGATCGACATTCCGTTTTGCGTCGCCGGTGGCATTCGCACGGTGGAACGCGCACGCGCCGTCCTGCACGCCGGCGCGGACAAGATTTCGATCAATTCGCCCGCGCTGGAACGCCCGGCGCTGGTCGACGAGATGGCTGCCGCTTTTGGCGTGCAATGCGTGGTCATCGGCATCGACTCCTTGCGCGACGCTGATGGTGAATGGCGCGTGCGCCAGTACAGCGGCGATCCGGACAAGATGCAGGCGCTTTCGCGCCGCACGCTGGACTGGATGGCCGAAGTCCAGCAACGTGGCGCCGGCGAGATCGTCCTCAACTGCATGGGCAGCGATGGCGTGCGTGAGGGCTATGATCTGGAGCAACTGGCCATGGCGCGTGCGACCTGCCACGTGCCGCTGGTCGCCTCCGGAGGTGCCGGCACACCAGCGCATTTCCGTGATGCGTTCATTGCCGCCGACGTCGACGGCGCGCTGGCAGCGAGCGTATTCCACTCCGGCGCCATCGCCATTGCCGACCTCAAGCACTATCTGCACGAACAGGGCGTGGCGGTTCGCCTGTGAGCACCAGGGACAACCAACGATGACCAATTCGCATGCCAGCTTCAGTCGCCTCGACTGGGCCAAAGGCGACGGACTGCTTCCGGCGATCGTGCAGCACTGGCTGAGCGGTGAAGTGTTGATGCTTGGCTACATGAATGCGCAGGCGCTGGCGCAGACCCAGGCCGCAGGCCAGGTCACCTTCTACAGCCGTAGCAAACAACGTCTGTGGACCAAGGGCGAGAGCTCCGGCCATGTGCTGATGCTCAAATCGATCCGCGTCGACTGTGATGCCGACACGCTGCTCGTGCAGGCCGAACCGCATGGACCAACCTGCCACCGCGGCACGTCGAGTTGCTTCGGCAACGCCGCGTGCCCGCCCATGGGCTTTCTCGGCGAACTTGACGCCCTGGTCGCGCGACGTCACAGCGAACGCCCGCACGGCAGCTACACCACCAAGCTGTTCGACAGCGGCATCCGTCGCATCGCGCAAAAGGTGGGCGAGGAAGGCGTGGAAACGGCGCTCGCTGCGGTGGTGCAGGGCGACGCCGAACTGCTGGGCGAAGCGGCGGACCTGCTGTTTCATCTCACCGTGGCGCTGCGCGCGCGCGGGCTGGCGTTGGCAGATGTCGCGGGTGTGCTGACCAAGCGCCACGCGTCCCGCACCAAAGCCTGACGCCCCGCCTGGACACGCCTGCCCGTCGACATCCAGACGCAGTCTGCCTCACATTATCCGCACTGTGGCTGCCGTTGATGCCTTGAGCAACCTTGGCGACTACATTGGCAAGCTGTGTTCGACGCGGGTCAGCGCGGGACTGGCGGGCTGGCCGGTATGGCTGCCGCGGGCGTGAACGGCAGGGGTGGCCCCGGCGTCGTGCCTTTGCGCCACAGCGCCAATTGCGCGGCGACACCGCTGCCGATGTCTATCTGCGGCTCTGACGGCGTCAGCTTGTCGCGTCGTTCCCATTGACCGATTTCGGCACGCGCCTGCTGGAACGCATCGATGATGTCGGGCGTGCGGTTGAGCGCGTCCACCAGCCAGGCGCGACCGAAGTAGGTCACGTCCGCGTCGCTGCCGCAGCCGAACGAACTGCGATCGGCACGTGCGGCGGTGAGGACCAGCGTGCCCGGGCCACGCAGTGGCGGCACGAAGCCGCCCGAATAGCAGGCGTTGACCACCACGACCTTCCACTTGAACGGCCGAGTGCGCAGGATGTCGGCCAGCTCGGTTGCGCCGATGGTATCCAGCGGCAATGGGTCCAGGTCGATCAGCAGGTTGTGATCTTCGCCACCATGGCTGGTGACGTACAGCAGCAGGATGTCCTGCGCCGGGTCCATGGTTTGCGCCAGGCCATCCAGCGCGGCTTCGAGGTTGCTCCAGGTAGCCAGCGGGTGCGTGGTCACGCTGGCCGGATTGTTTTCCAGCACCAGCGCGTGCGTGGTGGCTGCACCGTAGCGTTGCGTGAAGGCGCGGGCGGCGTATTCGGCCTCATTGCGGAAGACGTCCTGGCTGCCGTCGCCGGCAAACGCGAGCAGGTACAGATTGGGCTTGCCCTGCGTGCGGGGCCCCAGGCGGGTGATGGCCTCCTGCACCATGCGTGGCTGCGCGTACAAGACCTGTTCGGGTGACGGCGCGTTGTCCGGCCAGTTGTCGGCTGGCGCATCGGCAGGGTCCGCATCCTGCAAACTCGCCGCGCGGGCCGCGGCCGTCGAGTCCGCGGGTGTTGACGCCGGGTGCTGCAGGCCGCCGACGCCGATGAACAACGTGAGGGCAACGCCTGCGATGAAGCCGAGCAAGGCAATCAGGACGCTGCGCATGGGTCGGCCGGCGCTCAGGGCGCGATGGCGTCGAAGTCGTGGACCACGGCGTGGCGCGGCGCAGCTGGTAGCACTGACGCATCGCGCACAAGCCATGCGGTGTGCCAGCCGGCGGTGGAGGCGGCGTCCAGTTCTTCCACGATGTCAGACAGGAACAGCAGGTGCTCCGGGTCTTCGCCGACGGCGTCGGCAATGCGTTGGTAGGAAGCAGGCTCGCGCTTGGCACCGGTCTGCGTGTCGAAGTAGCCGCTGAACACGGCGCTGATGTCGCCCGCTTCGCTGTAGCGGAAAAACAATTGCTGCGCGGCCACCGAGCCGGATGAGTACACATACAACCGCAGCCCATCCGCGTGCCACCGGCGCAGGCGCGCGGCCACTTCCGGATACAGGTGCGCGCGATACTCGCCTGCCTCGTAGCCTTCCTTCCAGATCATGCCCTGCAGCGCCTTGAGTGCCGTGGATTTGCGGTCCTCGTCCATCCAGCGCAACAGCATCTCGATGATCTCCTGGCGCGGTGCCTCGACCACGCCCGCTTCGCGCGCGGCCTCGTGCAGCCAGTGCTGCACCTCGCTCTGGTCGGCGTGGGTCTCGACAAACGCCGGCAGCCGCTTGCGTGCGTAGGGAAACAGCACGTCATGCACGAAGTCGATGGAGCTGGTGGTGCCTTCGATGTCGGTGACGATGGCGCGGATGGTCATGGGGTTCGTCACTCGATGTCGGGATTCGGGATTCGGGACTCACGGCGTCGCCCGTGAGCGCGCTGCTACCTTGCGTGGACCATGCGCGGGAAGCGATCGGCGATCGCGTCGCCACTGGGTTGCGCAACCCAGCCGTCCTTATTGGTGAACAGGCGAATGGCTATGAAATACGGCGCTTCGCTCATGTCGAACCAGTGCCGCGTGCCGCTGGGTACACCAATCAGATCGCCGGCTTCGCACAGCACGTCGTAGACCTTGTCTGCGATGTGCAGGGTGAACTGGCCGGAGCCGGCCACGAAGAAACGTACCTCGTCCTCGCTGTGGCTGTGCTCGGCGAGGAATTTCTGGCGTAGGGCAGTGCGGTCGGGGTGATCCGGGGTCAGACTGATCACATCCACCGCCTGGTAGCCGGCTTCACCCATCAGCCGGTCGATGTCCTTGCGGTAGGCGGCGATGACCGTGTCCTGGTCGGCACCCGGGGCGATGGGCTGGTCTACCCGCCATTGCTCGAAGCGCACGCCAACCTTGCGCAGCGCCGCACCGATAGCGGCGTGGTCAGAGAATTCCGCCACCGGCTCAGCAGGATCGGTCTCATCGAAAATGCGCAGTCGACTCATGAGCGCAACCTCCTCAAATCCAGTTCGCAGCCCAGCAGGAACTCAAGTGCTTCCAGATGGCGGCGCGCTTGCGCCATGTCACGGCCCCAGGTGTACACGCCGTGGCCGTCGATGAGATAGGCGTGCAGTGGCTTGCCGGCGTCAAGCCATGCGTCGACCTGCGCCACCAGGTCGGGCATGTGCTGGGTGTTGGGAAAAACCGGGATCTCAAGCGTCGCCGCATGGGTGGCAACGCCGGCGATGGCCTTTTGCAGCTCCCATCCCTGCAGACGCAGCACGCCGTCGGTGGCAAACAGCCGCGAGGCCACGCTTTGGTTGTGGGAATGGGTGTGCAGCACGGCATTGATATTGCCCATGCGGCGATAGATTTGCGTGTGCAGCGCGGTCTCAGCGCTCGGCCGCGCGGAAGTGGCGACCGCGTTGCCGTCCAGATCCACCAGCATCACGCCATCGGCATCGATGTGGCCCTTGTCGCCGCCGGAGATGGTGATGGCAACGTGTCGCGCGTTGACGCGCATGGAAAAATTGCTGCTGGTTGCCGGTGTCCAGCCCAGCGCCGCCAACTCGCGTGCGTTGCGCGCGACCATTTCGGCGGCGACTTCGAAGTCGCCGCTGGCGGTGTCGGAGGGCAGAGATTCAATCATGTTTTTGGACGTCCAAACGATGTAGGACTATACCATGCACTATCGCCTGCCCTGCGGGTAATGAGAGCCATTCTCACAAGTCAGGATGCATTGTCGAGCCGGCGCTACCATCGTCTCGTCGCGCGTTGCGCGGCGCCGATTCCATCTACTTCGAGGTCGCATCATGTCCGACGCAACAGACAACGAAACCCGCCGCCGCTTCCTCAAGGCGGCAGTTGGTGCGACAGCGGCCGCCGTGGTGCTGGGCGCGTTGCCACGGCTTGCACGTGCCGCCGCTCCACTGCCGGCATTGAGCGAGGGCGATCCCACCGCCAAGGCATTGAGCTACGTCGAGGATGCAGCCAAGTCCACCAACGCCAAACACAAGGCTGGCGACACTTGCGCAAATTGCCAGTTCTACACCGGCGGCGCGACAGGGCGTGGTCCATGCCAGTTGTTTCCCGGCAAGTCGGTCAATGCAAAAGGGTGGTGTGTGTCGCACGCGCCGAAAAAAGCCTGATTCGTTCAGGTCGTCAGACAAAAGGCCGGCGTTTGCCGGCCTTTTGTCTGGGCGATCTTGGGGAGAAGTCCCGCATGGCGCAGGCAGATGCCAAGGGCAGGCCATGAGTAGCTGCTCAGCGCGCCTCGCCCCGAACTTTCAGCGGCGGCGGACAAAGTGCTGCCCGGAACACGACAGGCTGAGGAGCTGACTCACCTGACGCGCCGGGCAGCGATCCGGGGCCCACTGCCAAGTGAAAAACCCGCGGCCAGCAGCCCGACAACGCCAGCGCCCAGCGCCACCATGAAGATCGGCCATGCGCGATCGC
>JBDTIE010000273.1:0-9522 GCA_039936515.1 Rhodanobacter sp.
GTCGCTGGGCACGGTGGTGGTCGAGGCCGGGCTGCGATCGGGCTCGCTGATTACCGCGCGGCTGGCCGCCGAGCAGGGCCGCGAAGTGTTCGCCGTGCCCGGCTCCATCCACAATCCCCTGGCGCGCGGATGCCACCGGTTGATCCGCGATGGGGCGCGACTGGTGGAGACCGCCGCGGAAATTGTCGAGACTTTGGTCCCCGCAGCGCGCATGCTTGGCGGCGCATTGGCGGAGCGATTGGCCGCAATGCCGGTCCGGGAAGACCTGTCCGATGGGACTAAGACCACCTTGAGACCTGTTGCCCCAGGGACTCAAAGTACCGAAGAGTCACCGATCTTGCACGAACTTGGCCATGATCCCGCGACGTTGGATGAACTTTCGCAGCGCACAGGCCAGCCGCCGGCAGTGTTGTCGTCGCTGCTGCTGATGCTGGAATTGGATGGGCAGGTCGAGCGTCTGGCAGGCGACCGCTATCAGCGGCTGGCGCCGCGCCGCTGACGCGTCAGAGACACCATTGCGCTGCTCATGCTTGACAGCATGGGCGGGGCGTGTATTCAACTATATATATGTCCGGCGCCGTGGATTGCGCCGTAGCCCTTTGCGGAATTGAAGCTTCATGGCAAAAAACCTGCTTATCGTCGAGTCGCCGGCCAAGGCGAAGACGATCAATAAATACCTGGGTAGCGATTTCTACGTGCTGGCGTCCTACGGCCACGTGCGCGACCTGAAACCCAAGGAAGGCGCGGTGGACACCGAACATGGCTTTGCCATGGCCTACCAGCTGATCGAGCGCAACGAGAAACACGTCGACGCCATCGCCAAGGCGGCCAAGGCGGCGCAAAACATCTATCTGGCAACCGACCTGGATCGCGAGGGCGAGGCGATCAGCTGGCACATCAGCGAGATCCTGAAAGAGCGCGGTCTGCTGGAGGGCAAGCAGGTGCACCGGGTGGTTTTTTCGGAGATCACGCCCAAGGCGATCAAGGCGGCGGTGGCCAACCCGCGCGGGCTGTCCTACGACCTGGTCGACGCGCAGCAGGCGCGGCGCGCGCTGGACTATCTGGTCGGCTTCAACCTGTCACCGGTGTTGTGGCGCAAGGTGCAGCGCGGCCTGTCCGCCGGGCGCGTGCAGTCGCCGGCGCTGCGCATGATCGTCGAGCGCGAGGAGGAGATCGAGGCCTTCAACGCGCGCGAGTACTGGACAGTCGAGGCGCAGATGCATCACGCCGACGGTGATTTCAACGCCCGCCTGTCGCGCCTCAACGGCAAGAAATTCGAGCAATTCGACCTGACCGATGCGGCTACGGCAAACGCCGCCCAGGCCGCACTGAAGGCTGCCGCGCAGGGCCGCCTGACGGTCAGTGACGTCAGCTCCAAGGAGCGCAAGCGCCGTCCGGCGGCACCGTTCACCACCTCCACCTTGCAGCAGGAGGCCGCGCGCAAGCTCGGCTTCACCACCAGTCGCACCATGAAGGTGGCGCAGGGCCTGTACGAAGGCGTGGCGCTGGGCGCCGAAGGCAACGTTGGTCTCATCACTTACATGCGTACCGACTCGACCATGCTTGGCGCGGACGCCGTCACCGAGATCCGCGAGCTGATCGCGCGCGACTTCGGCACCGGCGCGCTGCCTGAGGCGCCGCAGGTGTACAAGACCAAATCCAAGAACGCGCAGGAGGCGCATGAGGCGGTGCGTCCGACCTCAGCGCTGCGTACGCCGCAGTCCATCGCCGCCTCGCTCAACGACGACCAGCGCAAGCTGTATGAGCTGATCTGGAAGCGCGCCATCGCCTGCCAGATGATCCACGCCACCTTGAACACGGTCAGCGTTGAATTTGCCCTGCCCGATGTCCCCGGCGGCGACGCCTCGTTCCGCGCCAGTGGCACCACGGTGATCGATCCGGGGTTTCTGGCGGTGTACGAGGAAGGTCGCGACCAGAAGGCCGCCGACGAAGACGACGAAGGTCGTCGACTGCCGCGCATGGCAGTGGGCGAAGCCGTACCCCTGCGTGACATCGTCGCCGCCCAGCACTTCACCGAGCCGCCGCCGCGCTACTCCGAGGCCAGCCTGGTCAAGGCGCTGGAGGAACACGGCATCGGCCGGCCGTCCACCTACGCCAGCATCATCCAGGTGCTGCAGCACCGCGAATACGTTTTCCTCGACAGCCGCCGCTTCAAGCCCAGCGATGTCGGCCGTGCGGTCAGCAAGTTCCTGACCCAGCATTTTGCGCAATATGTCGACTACGACTTCACTGCCAGGCTCGAGGACGAGCTGGACGCGGTCAGTCGCGGCGAGGCGGCATGGCAGCCGCTGATGGAGCGGTTCTGGGAGCCGTTCAAGCGCCAGGTCGACGAAAAGACCGAGTCCGTGGATCGCAACGAGGCCACCGGCGCGCGTGAACTGGGTCCGGATCCGAAGACCGGCAAGCCGGTGTCCGTGCGCCTGGGCCGCTACGGGCCGTATGTCGCCATCGGCACCAAGGACGACGAGGAAAAGCCCACCTTCGCCAGCCTGCGCAGCGGGCAGAGCATGCACAGCATCACCCTGGCCGACGCGCTGGAACTGTTCAAGCTTCCTCGGCAACTGGGCCAGGCGGACAACGGCGACGCAGTGAGCGTAGGCGTCGGCCGCTTCGGCCCGTTCGTCAAGCAGGGCAGCACCTACGCCTCGCTCAAGCCGGAGGACGATCCGTACACCATCGAGTTGCCGCGCGCGCTGCAGATCGTGGCCGAGAAACTTGAGATGCTGGCCAACCGCCTGATCCTGGATTTCGGCGACGGCGTGCAGGTGCTCAACGGCCGCTATGGCGCCTACATCACCGATGGCCAGAAGAACGCGCGCATTCCCAAGGAGCAGGAGCCCAAGCTGCTGACCCAGGCGCAGTGTCTGGAATTGCTCGCCGCCGCGCCGGTGCGCAAGGGCCGCTTTGCCAAGAAGACCGCGGCCGGCAAGAAGACCGCGGCGGCCAAGACAGCCGCGCCCAAGGCCGCAACGGCGAAGAAGACTGCAGCCAGGAAGACGGCTAAGAAGACCGCCGCGAAGAAGGCCGCGCCGCACAAGACGACTGCCAAGGCAGCCAGGAAGACGCCGGCCAAGCCAGCCTCGCCCAAGTCGGAAGCCTGAGCATGCGCGAATTGACTGCAGCGGACATGGACGCTGCCGGCACGCTGCTGCGCTCCGGTGGGGTGTTGGCCTATCCCACCGAGGCGGTGTTCGGCCTGGGCTGTGACCCCCATGACGAGCGCGCGTTTGCGCGCATCTTCGCGCTCAAGCAGCGCCCGCCAACGCAGGGCGTGTTGCTGATCGGCGCAGACTTTGCGCAGATCGCGCCGTACATCGATCTTTCGGCGGTACCGGCGTCCGTGCTGGACGAGGTACGCGCAAGCTGGCCGGGTGCGCACACCTGGGTGTTCCCGCGCGCCGCCGATGTACCGGCGTGGATCTGCGGCGGGCATGAGGGCATTGCCCTGCGCGTGACCGCGCACGAACCGGCCGCCGCCCTGTGCCGCGCCTTTGGTGGCGCGCTGGTATCGACCAGCGCCAACCCGCACGGCCAGCCGCCGGCGCGCGACGCAGGCACCGTGCGCGGGTACTTTGGCGCCGGTCTGGATGGGCTACTCGATGCGCCGCTGGGCGGGCAGACGCACCCGACCACCATTCGCGACGCGCTGTCGGGCGCTGTCATCCGCGCGTGAGTTCGGTCCCTTACCTACCGGCTGTCGGGGCCGCGTCGACCCTGCCCCTGCTGGCGGGCGAACTGGATCGGATCCTGGCCTGGCGCGACGGCTGCGCGGTGACGGCGGCGCAATTCCTGACACATGTCCAGGTCGTGGCCGACAGCCTGCCGGCTGCCGCGGCGGTGGTGAACCTGTGCAACGATCGCTACGTCTTCATGGTGGCGTTTTGCGCGGCGGCGGTGCGCGAGCAGATCACGCTGTTGCCGTCTTCGCGCGCACCGCAGGCGGTGGAGGATGTGATGCGTGCGCATCCGGGCTGCTACGCGCTGGGCGAGCAGGCATTGGACTGCGCGCCGTCGGGCTATCGGCGCATGCCGCCGCTGCAAGCCATGCCCGCCGCCGCGCCGGGCGCGGTACCGCAGATTGCCGCCGAGCAGGTTGTCGCCATCGGCTACACCTCCGGTTCCACCGGCGTGCCCAATGCCAGCGCCAAGACGTGGCGCAGCCTGTACGCGAGCAATGCCGGCAACCTGGCCATGCTGCAGGCGCAAGTGCCAGGCGCGTTCGCGATCCTCGCCACCGTGCCACCGCAACACATGTACGGCCTGGAAACTTCGGTGTTGCTGCCTCTGCTGGGAAGTCACAGCGTGCATGCCGGGCGCCCGTTCTTTCCGGCCGACGTGGCGCAGACGCTGGCGCAACTGCCGGTGCCGCGCGTGCTGGTGAGCACGCCGGTACACCTGCGCGCGCTGGTCGAATCAGGCGTTGCCTTGCCGCCGCTGGCCGCGATGCTCTCAGCCACCGCGCCGCTGCCGCTGGCGCTGGCGCGTGCCGCAGAGCAACGCTTCAACGCGCCGTTGCGCGAAGTGTTCGGCTCCACCGAGACGTGCGTGTTTGCCAGTCGCCGCCCAACCGTGAGCGAGGATTGGCAATTGTTCACCGGCGTCACCTTGCAGCCGCAGCCGGACGGCACGCTGGTGCACGCGCCGCAGCTTGATAGCGGCGTGACCCTGGCCGATCTGGTCACCGTGGCAGCCGACGGCAGCACGTTCCAGCTGTGCGGGCGGCGCGCCGACTTGCTGGAGATCGCCGGCAAGCGCGCTTCGCTCGGCGACCTGACGCGGCGACTGCTGGCCATACCGGGCGTGAGCGATGGCGTGGTGTTCCAGCTTGAGGCATGCGACGGGTTGGGTGTGCAGCGTATTGCCGCGGTGGCCGTGGCTCCGGGACTGGACGAGTCGACCATCATCGAGGCGTTGCGCTGCGCAATCGATCCGGTATTCCTGCCGCGCCCGCTGCGCCTGCTCGCGACGCTGCCGCGCAACGAGACCGGCAAGCTTCCGCGTGCGGCATTGCTGGCGTTGATCGCCGGGGAGCCGGCAACGGGGGGTGGGGAATAGGCAGGTCGAGGCTTCGCCTTTCGATCCCGAATCCCGCGCCAAGTACAATGCGCGTTTGCCGCGCGCGGCGGACGCGGGGAGTGGGCAATGAAAATTCTGGTCATCGGCAGCGGTGGGCGCGAACACGCGCTGGCGTGGAAGCTGCGCCAGTCGCCGCGCGTGGACGCCGTGCTGGTCGCGCCGGGCAATGCCGGCACCTCGCGCGAGCCAGGTGTACGCAATGTCGGAGTCGCCATCAATGACGTGGACGGCCTGCTGGCGCTGGCGCGCGAGGAAAACATCGACCTGACCGTGGTCGGTCCGGAACTGCCGCTGGTGGCGGGCGTGGTCGACCGCTTTCGCGCCGCGGGCCTGCGCATCTTCGGCCCGCGCGCGATTGCCGCGCAGCTGGAGGGTTCGAAGTCCTTTGCCAAGGACTTCCTGCGCCGCCACGGCATTCCCACCGCCGGCTACGCGACGTTCACCGAGCTTGCGCCCGCGCTGGCGCACGTGCGCGCGCAGTCGCACCGCAGTGGCGCGCCGATCGTGATCAAGGCCGACGGGCTGGCCGCCGGCAAGGGCGTGGTCATCGCCTTGACCTTGGCCGACGCGGAACTGGCGCTGCACGACATGCTAGGTGCACGCCGTTTCGGCGCGGCGTCTGCGCGGGTGGTGATCGAGGAGTTCCTCGAGGGCGAGGAGGCCAGCTACATCGTCATGAGTGACGGCAGCCACGTGCTGCCGCTGGCCAGCAGCCAGGATCACAAGCGCCGCGACGACGACGACCTGGGTCCCAACACCGGCGGCATGGGCGCGTATTCGCCGGCGCCGGTGGTCAACGCGCAGGTGGAGCAGCGCATCCTGCGCGAAATCATCGAACCCACCGTGCGCGGCATGGCTGCCGAGGGCGCGCCGTTTATCGGTTTCCTTTACGCCGGGCTGATGATCGACGCGGACGGCGCGCCAAGGGTCGTGGAGTTCAACGTGCGCCTGGGCGACCCGGAGACCCAGCCGATCCTGTTGCGGCTGAAATCCGACCTGGTGGATCTGATCGACGCCGCGCTCGACGGGCGCCTGGCACATGAGCGCGCGCGCTGGGATCCACGCCCGGCCATTGGTGTGGTGCTGGTCGGCGACGGCTATCCGGGCCGCGTGCGGGTGGGCGATGTCATCAGCGGCCTGGACGATGCCAGCGGCAGCGATCTGCGCGTATTCCATGGCGCCACGCAACTGGATCAGCTCCAACGCGTGGTGACCGCTGGTGGCCGTGTGCTCACCGTGTGCGCCCTGGGGGAGGACATTGCCGCGGCGCGCGCACGCGCCTATCAAGGCGTGGATGCGATCACGTTCGCCGGCAAGGGCTTTCGCCGCGACATCGCCCACCGTGCATTGCGGCGTTGATCGGGTCGACCGCCACGGCCCGGCGTGGGCTTTCGCCATCGAATTTTTACGCTATGATTTGAGCTTCCCCCGCGAAATAGTCCGCGGCGCGACTGGCGTCGGGTAACTTTCGTGCTTGTTTCCCATGTTTGTGAGGTTATCCATGCGCAGGATGGTTTTGTCGCTGGTGTCGGCTGCAGCGCTGACATTGGCCGGCTGCAATGCTCCTTCTCCAACCGCAGGTGCCGACGGCGATGCACCGGCTGCCGCCAATAGCACGGCCGGTGGTACAAATGGCAGAAACGGTGCTGCCAACGCCGCCATTCCCGGCAAGGTCACCGGCACCGTGGCGCTGCGTGGACAGGCGCAGTTGTCCAGCAACGCGCGGCTGGATATCCGTCTGGTGGACATCAGCGCCGGTGCGGCCACCGCTGGCCAGGCGCTGGCGAGCAAGACCGTGATGCCGGCCAACCAGTTTCCCCAGGACTTCGAACTGACGTTCGACCCGACGCAGGTTCAGGCCAAGGACCTGTATGTAGTGCAGGCGACGCTGGTTGATGGCGAACGCCACTACGCCATGCCGATCCAGGCGCCGGTGCTGACCAACGGTCGGCCGACGACCGTGGCCATTGAACTGGTCGCCGAGCAGACCCCTGGCGAGAAGACCCTGGCCGCTTTCACCGACGTGCAGAAACAGATCGGGGGGATGAAGATCACCCGTGGCACCAAGCTGGAAAAGGACGACTCGCGCGGCTGGCAGCTGTTCCGCCAGGCCGGTGAGGTCAAGTTCATCCGCGAGTTGGTGGACTACACCGACAAGGGCTTCACCAGCACCGATTTTGCCTATCGTGACGGCAAGCCGTGGGTCGTCGTGCAGGAAACCAAGGCCAGTGCCGATGCCAAGCCCAGCGCCACGGACAAGGCCGGCTGGGACGAAACCGGGACACTGGTGTTGAGCCAGCACCAGGCTGCAGGCACGACGCAGCCGCTTGATGCCGATGTCGCGGCCAAGCTCAAACGCCAGGCAACGGATATCCTGTCGATCGCCACCAACGGCAAGAACAAGTAAGCCGACGTTGCAAGTGGGCATTAAAAAAGCCGCCTGTCAGCGCAGGCGGTTTTTTTGTGCCCGCAGCGGGCCATGGCCGCGTCAGAACACGAAGCGGAAGCCCATGTTGAACGCGTTGTATTTCTGGCTGCTGTCGCCGATGCGACCGCTGTAACCAACCCAGCTGTTGATGGTGGGCGTGAGTTGCGCGGACAGGCCAAGCTCGGCCGTGGCCCAACTCTTGTCCGGTACGAAGCCGGTCAGCGCGAAGGCGCCATTCATGCTGTTCAGGCCGGCGGTCACCGTGCGCGGGTCAGCCTTGCTGTCGCGGTTCCAGGCCAGCTCGGCATACGGCGACATCACCATGTTCCCGGTCTGCCAGTGACCCTGCAGCCGCCAGCCGAGCGTGCCGACCAGCGCATCGCGCTGCTGATGGGCAAACCACATGGCGCTGCTGTCGTTGCCGGATTCGCGAAAGCCGTTGACCTTGGCGGTGTCCCAGGCCACGGTGACGAACGGGCCGGTGCTGAGCTGGTTGATGTCGAACCACCAGCCACCCGTCAGCGCAGCGCCAAGGTGCGAGCCGTCGGCCTTGGCGTTTTCCGTGCGCTGCATGGCGCCGACCGCAAACCGGCGCTGGATGTCCTTGAAGTTGGACTGGCCAAAGTTCACCAGGCCGCCGACGTAGCCGCCGCCCTGGTGCCAGGTGAGGTAGCCCAGACCACTGATGTCCTGCATCTTGTAGCCGCCGCCGTTGCCGGCGAAATCGGCGTTGCTTTGACCCACACCCAGCGCGATGCCCGCCGAGAGGTTGTCGGTGGCGCGCACATCCGCGCCCAGGGTGAAGTTGAAGTTGCTGCTGCTGGTGCGTGGCGAGGTATCGCTGCCGTCGAAGCGCTGGCGTGCGTAGTCCACGTTGAAGAACGCGCGCGTCTCGCCGGCCTTGCTGTCGAGCAGCATCTGCTTGCGGATGGCGCGACCCTGCGCGGCGCTGGAGGCCAGCGGCGCCTCGCCCAACAGGGAAATCTGTCCGGGTGCGTCGATGATGGAGGTCACATACTCCCCGAGCATGGCGTGCGCGGCAGTGGTCGGGTGCACGCCATCGGCGAACAGGTAACTCTGGTCCGTGCCGGGCGCGTAGGTCACCGGCGCGCCGGAGCCCTGCGGTCCGCAATGGACCGAACTGCCATCGCCGCCGGTGCACGCTGGTTGCGTGACGTTGCTGAAACCGAACGCCTGCGGATCGGCCACCGCCTCGGACAGCAAGCCGTAGGCGTTGACCGGGATGATGCCGGTGCGCATCTGGGCAAGGCCGGTGTTCAACTGGCCGTTGAAGATCAGGCTGAGGCCACCGAGCGCGGCCGCACCGGCCGGGCCCTGCGCCAACGCCGAGGGCGTGGTGCCCACATTGGGCAAGTTGAAGACCAGTATGTTGTTGACCCCGGCCGCCTGCAGCTGGCCGATCAACTTCAGCTCCTGTTGCGCCGCGGCGGCAATCGCAGCCTGCGCCTGTTCGGGCGTTTCGATGGCGGCAACACCCGCGCCGGCGGCCACCGCCGCATTGACCTGCGCGGTCACGGTCGGCGTGATCTGCGCCGTGAATGCTGCCTGCATTGCCGGCGGAATGTGGTTGGCTGCGATCTGCGCGGCAATGGTCTGCGCGATCAGCTGCTGCGCTACGGGCGCGGCGCCCACAGCGGTGGCGTGATAGAAGATGTCGTTGGCGCCGCCCCAGATCGAATACAACGCGTTGCCGTCCACCTTGCCGGCGCCCAGATAAGCGTTGACCTGCGCGGTCAGCGTGGGCACCGTGCCCGGGGTGCCCGGTGAGTTGTTGTTGATGCCCGCGCCACCCCAGGCGTAGTCCGTGCCGCCGGTAAGCGATGGCTGCAAGGTGAAGCCCAGGTGGCTGGCCACGTTCTCGATGCCGACCTTGCCTGGATTGGTGGTGAAGCGGAACGGTGGCTGCAGCGTCGGCGCGGTAGCCAGGGAAATGTTGCCGTTGTCGCTGAGGCTGTCGCCAAATACCACCACCTGGC
>JBDTIE010000274.1:0-5911 GCA_039936515.1 Rhodanobacter sp.
AGGGCTGCGCATCGGCGCCCATCGCCTGCGCCACCGACACCGCGATGCCCATCATCAGCACCACCGAGGGATTGTGTCCCATCAGTTCGGTCATCGTGGCGGTCATGAGATAGACCAGCAGCAACGCGGCGATCGGGCCGTGACCGCCGACCAGGCGCATGCCCGCTTCCACCACGACATGTGACAGGCCGGTTTTTTCGATGGCGATGCCCAGCGGCAGGATGGCGCCAAGAAGGATGATCACCTTCCAGTCGATGCCGGCGTAGACGTCCTTGCGGCCGAAGCAACCGGCCAGCGCCATGGCCAGCACGCCGAAGATGGCGGCAATGGGAATGGACAACAGATGCAGGCCCGCCGTCGCCACCACGCCGGCCATGATCAGCACGGCCATGATTCCCCGGCGCGATGTACGCCGCGGCGCCTCTCGCTGACTGAGCACCACCAGGCCCTCATCTCCGCGCAACTGCGTCGCGACGGCCTCGTCCACCAGCACCAGCAACACGTCGCCCACGGCCAGGCTGACGTGGCTGAGCTTGTCACGCAGGATTTGCCCGCGGCGATGGATCGCCAGCACGGTGGCGTCGTAACGCCAGTTGAGCTCGGTTTCTTCCAGTTGCTGGCCTTCGCTGGAGCTGGCCGGCGCCACCATGACCTCGACCAGCACCCGTGGATGGGCCTTGTCCTGCGCATAGCGTCTCTCGGGGGCGTTGCTCAGGCCCGCGCGACGCTGAAACTCCTCGATCTTGTCCCAGTCGCCGCGCACCAGCAACTCGTCGCCTACGGCGAGTTCCTGCGACCGCGGCGACCACATGTGGCGCTCCCCACGCAGCAGCTCCAGCGGGTACACGCCGTAACGCTCGCCCAGACGGGCGTCGGCGATGCTCTTGCCGATAAGGTTGGACCCCTCGTCCACGCGCAACTCGGTCACGTATTTGCCGATATCCGTCTGCTCGGGCAGGCCCACATCCACCTGCTTGGGCAACAGCCAGCGCCCCACCAGCATCATGTAAACAATGCCCACCACCGCCAGCACCGCGCCCATGCCAGTGAACTCGAACATGCCAAACCCGGCCAGGCCGTGCCCACGCGAAATGGAATCGACCAGCAGGTTGGAGGAGGTACCAATCAGCGTGCACACGCCGCCCATCTGCGCGGCAAAGGCCATCGGCATCAGCACCCGCGCCGGTGACGTGCCAGTGCGCTGGCACACACGCAGCGCCAGCGGCAGGAACGTGGCCACCAGCGCGATGTTGGTGACGAACGCGCTCAGCGGGGCGATGACCAGCATCACCGACAAGGTCAGCACCCACGGATGGCGGATGCGCGTGAGCAGCCGGATCAGCGGTTCCAGCGCGCCGGAGCGGTCGATGCCCATGCTCAGCACCAGCATCGCCGCCACCGCCACGGTGGCTTCGTTGCTGAAGCCGGACAGCGCCTCGACCGGGCTGATGATGCCCATGATCACCAGCGCGCCCAGCGTCATCAGTGCGACCAGGTCGATGCGCACCTTTTCGCTGACGAACAGCGTCATCGCCACCACAACCACGCCTACGGTCGCCCAGGCTTGCCAGCTCATCGATGGATCCGTGGATGCGCTGGACGCAACAAAGTGGCGACGAGGAAAGCGGACATCGGTTGCATGATAACGATCTTGGACGCGAACGTTGTGCCGGTGCCGGCACGGGCAGTGACTTCAGCACAGCGTGGTGCCAACGTGACGTGACGGCGCGTCCGGATCAGACAGGACAATGACATGGCCAAATCCGCATCCACCGCAGCGCATGTGCCGCCCAGGCCTACGGTGGCATTGGCATTGGGCGCCGGCGGCGCCAAGGGCCTGGCGCACATCGGTGTGATCGAGGAACTCGAGCGCCAGGGCTTCGAGATTGTTGCCATCGCCGGCAGTTCGATGGGTGCGCTGGTAGGCGGCATCCATGCCATGGGAAAACTCGATGTCTATCGCGACTGGGCGCGGGCGCTGGCGCGCCTGGACGTATTGCGCCTGGCGGATTGGACGTTGTCCGGTGGCGGCCTGATCAAGGGCGAGCGGATCATCAAGACCTTGCGCCGGCTCATTGGCGACATCCGCATCGAGGAGCTGCCGCTGCATTTCACCGCGGTGGCCACGGATCTGGATCGCGGCCGCGAAGTGTGGCTTACGCGTGGCTCGCTGTTTGACGCCATTCGCGCATCCACTGCGCTACCCACGGTGTTCCGGCCCTATCTGCTGGACGGCCGCTGGCTGGTCGACGGCGCGCTGCTCAATCCGGTGCCGGTGACGCCGCTGATCGGCGCGCATGCCGACTATCTGGTGGCGGTGAGCCTGCACGGAGCGGTGACGCCCGCACCGGCTGAAGGGCCAACCACAAGCGGCGCGGCGACTCACGGGCGGATTGCCGACCTGGTCGCGCACTGGGTACCGCACGGCACGGCGGCGGTACCGGCGCGCGGCACCTTCGAGCTGCTCAACCAGTCGATCGAGCTGATGCAGTCGCACCTGTCGCGGCTGCGCCTGGCGGTGTACGAGCCGGATCTGCTGATTGAGCTGCCGCGCGATATGGCCAACGTCTATGAGTTCTACCGCGCCAGCGAGCTGATCGAACGTGGACGCGAGCAGGCGCGACAGATGTTGGCGCAGTGGCAACCGACGCCGGTGCACCCGCAGCGGGGCTGACTCAGACTTTGCGCGCGCGTGGCCCGTGGCTGTGCAACCAGTTTTCCATGTACGCCTTGAGCGCCACAGCGTTGTTGTGGGCCTCGTCATGCGCGCTGTAGAGCAACGTCACCACATGCCGCGACGAGCGCTCGGCCAGCGGCTGCCAATGCTCGGCAACCGCGTCCAGCTCGGTGGCGTAGCGGTGGCGAAAGCCGTCCCACAGCTGCGGATCGTGGCCAAACCAACGGCGCAACTCGGTGGAGGGGGCGAGCTCTTTGGCCCACAGGTCGAAGGGCACGTCTTCCTTCTTCAGTCCGCGCGGCCACAGCCGGTCGATCAACACCCGATAGCCGTCGCCTGCAGCGGCCTTTTCGTACACGCGCTTGATGGCGATGGCCATGGCCTCGTCTCCGGCAAGGAGGGCCATCAAGCATACGTCCGCCACGGCCGGGCGGGGTGCGCGGGCAGCACAGCGCGTTGGCGCTCTACAGCTCCTCCACGGCGGTGACCTTGGCCCGGCGCATCAACCAGGCCACGCCGCGCAGGTCGGCCAGGCCGACCCACAGCCGGTCCAGCATGCCATATTTGGACACGCCCGCCGTGCGTGGTCGATGGCCGACGGGCACGCTCAGCGTGGCGAAGCCGGCACGGCGGACCAGGGCCGGCAGGTAACGATGCATGTGATCGAAATACGGCAGGCGCAGGAAGGTCTCGCGCGCAAACAACTTCAGCCCGCAGCCGGTGTCGGGGGTGGCATCGCGCAACATGCGCGAACGCACCGCGTTGGCCACCTTCGAAGAAATGCGCTTGTTGAAACTGTCGCGCCGGGTCGTGCGCCAGCCGGCAAACAGCTGCACGTCGAGCGCTGCGCCTGCGCGTGCGGCCAGCAACTTGTTGATGTCGGCGGGGTCGTTCTGGCCGTCGCCGTCGAGCGTGGCGATCCACGGCGCGGTCGCCGCGTGCACGCCGTTCCACACTGCCGTGCTCTGCCCGCTGCGCTGCACGTGACGCAGCACGCGCAACTCCGGATGCAGCGCCTTCTGCGAGGCGAGCACCGCACGGCTGTCATCGGTGGAGTCGTCATCGACGTAGATGACCTCGTACGCCACGCGCCCGCGCAGCGCCGCGGCGATCTCCGCG
Organism: Rhodanobacter sp.; assembly: GCA_039936515.1. Lineage (GTDB taxonomy): Bacteria > Pseudomonadota > Gammaproteobacteria > Xanthomonadales > Rhodanobacteraceae > Rhodanobacter. The sequence continues at coordinate 3,797 of JBDTIE010000274.1, forward strand.
AGCAACGGCGGGATGTTGTCGCGCTCGTTGAACACCGGTACGACGACGGAAAGTTCGAGCATGGGTCAGACCCTGAGTGTTGCTTGACGTGGGACGTGCAGGGCGGGCACCGCCCGCCGCTTTGGCGCGATGTATTGGAAAACGGCGGGCAATGTCCGCCCTGCCCGCGACAAAAACGAACTTAGCGGATCTTGCCGAGGATGCCTTCCAGCTCGTCGTTGCTGTGATAGTGGATCACCAGTTTGCCGCGGCCACCACGGCCCTGCGCCAGCTCCACGCGGGTGGCCAGGCGCTCGCTCAACTGGCGCTCCAGGTCGGCGATGTTTGCGTTGCGGGCGGGCGTGGGCTGTGTGCGGCCGCTGGCGCCGGCCTGCGCACGGCGTGCGGCTTGCTCCAGTTCGCGCACGCTCCAGCCCGAACGCGCCGCCTCCAGCGCCAGAGCCTCGGCGTCCGGCTGTGGCAGCGTGAGCAGGCACCGCGCGTGGCCCATTTCCAGCTTGCCCTCATCCAGCAGACGCTTGATGGAGTCAGGCAGCTCGGTCAGGCGCAGCAGGTTGGACACGGATGCGCGCGAGCGGCCGACGGCATCGGCGGCCTGCTGGTGGGTAAGGTCGAACTCGTCGATCAGGCGCTTGAGCGCGTCGGCCTCTTCCAGCGGGGTCAGGTCCTCGCGCTGGATGTTCTCGATCAGCGCCATGGCCGGCACGGCGGCTTCGGCCACCTGCTTGACCAGCGCCGGCAACTCGTCCAGTTGCGCACGTTGCGCTGCGCGCCAGCGGCGCTCGCCGGCGATCAGCTCGTAGCGATCCTTGCCCAGCGCGCGCACCACCACCGGCTGGATCAGGCCCTGGGCCTTGATCGAGGCGGCCAACTCGTCCAGCGCGGCGTCATTCCAATGCCGGCGCGGCTGGTACTTGCCGGGGACGATGTGCGCGATCGGCAACATGCGCAATTCGTTGTCTGCGGCATTGCCGGTAGCGCCCTCGGTGGCGGCTTCGCCGGCGCCACCCAGCAGCGCGTCCAGACCCCGTCCCAACCCGCGTTTTTTCGCTACAGCCATGCTCATTCCTGGTGATTGGCGGCCGCTGCCTTGAGCAGGCTGCCGGTGTCCGCGGACGCCGGCGCGCGTTCGACCGCCGCGCGGTGATGGTCACGCTCGCGGCGGATCATTTCCCCGGCCAGGCCGATGTAGGCGATCGCGCCGCGCGAGCTGCGATCGTACAGGTGGATGGGCTGGCCAAAACTCGGCGCCTCGGCCAGGCGCACGTTGCGCGGGATGATGGAGCGCAGCACCTTGTCGCCGAAATGCTGCGTCAGTTGCGCGGACACCTCATTGCCCAGGTTGTTGCGCACGTCGTACATGGTGCGCAGCAGGCCCTCGATCTCCAGCCGCGGGTTGAGCCGCTGGCGCACCGCCTTGACCGTCTCCAGCAGGCTGGACAGGCCTTCCAATGCAAAGTATTCGCACTGCACCGGGATCAACACGCCGTCGGCGGCGGTCAACGCATTGAGCGTGAGCAGGTTGAGCGAAGGCGGGCAGTCGATGAGAATGGTGTCGTAGTTGCCGGCCACCTGCGCCAGTTGTTCCTTCAGCCGATGCTCGCGCGCCAGTGCATCCAGACCGCGTCCCAAACCCCGTTTTCTTGCAGCGGCCATGCTTATTCCTGGTGGTTCGCGGCGGGCGCCTTGAGCACGATGCCCAAGTCGTCGTGGATCGGTTGCACGGTGGCAGCTGGCTTGGTGCCCGCACGCGTGCGCTCGCGCCGGATCATTTCGCCGGCCAGGCCGATGTAGGCGATCGCACCGCGCGAACTGCGATCGTAAAGGTGGATCGGCTGACCGTAGCTCGGCGCCTCGGCCAGGCGCACGTTGCGCGGGATGATCGAGCGCAGCACCTTGTCGCCAAAGTGCTGGGTGAGTTGCGCGGATACTTCGTTGCCGAGGTTGTTGCGCACGTCGTACATGGTGCGCAGCAAGCCTTCGATCTGCAGCCCGGGGTTCAGGCGGTGGCGCACGGCCTTGACCGTTTCCAGCAGACTGGACAGACCCTCCAGCGCGAAATATTCGCATTGCACCGGGATCAGCACCCCGTCGGCGGCGGTCAGCGCGTTCAGT
>JBDTIE010000275.1:0-9624 GCA_039936515.1 Rhodanobacter sp.
TTCATCCTCACCCCGCTGACCTACCTGGGCGGAGTGTTTTATTCGGTGAACATGCTCAGTGAACCGTGGCAAGGACTGTCGCGCGCCAACCCGATCCTGTACATGGTCAACGCCTTCCGCTACGGCGTGCTGGGCATCAGCGACGTGAACGTGCCGATGGCTTTCGTGATCATGCTCGGCTTCGTCGTGGCGCTGACGGCATTTGCGCTGTACCTGCTCAAGCGCGGGATCGGCCTGCGCTCCTGATTGCAGTGGTGCCGGCTATCTTGCGGCCGGCGGTGCAAGCCCTACAACGGCGGCGTAGGGCGGGCACTGCCCGCCGGCTTCTGTCGCCACGATCCGATCACGCTGCCGGCAGGCTCTGCAAATCCCAGCGCGGATGCACCGGCACGGTCGCATCCTGCTGCTGGCCATGCGCCAGGCGGATGGCGCCGGCCAAGGCAATCATGGCGCCGTTGTCGGTGCAGAACACCGGACGCGGAAAATACACGCGGAAGCCATCCTGTGCCGCCGCCTCGGCCAGTTCGCGGCGCAGGCGGTGGTTGGCACTGACGCCGCCGGCGATCACCAGTCGCGTGGCGCCCACCGCCGCCAGCGCGCGCCGGCACTTGATGATGAGCGTGGCCACGATCGCCTCCTCGAACCCGCGCGCCACGTCCTTGCGCGTCTGCTCGGTCTGATCGCTAGCCTGCCAGGCCAGCAACACCTGGGTCTTGAGACCGGAGAAGGAAAAATCCAGCCCGGGCCGGTCGGTCATCGGCCGCGAAAAGCGGAAAGCGCCGGCCGTGCCCTGCTCGGCCAGCTTGGCCAGCATCGGCCCGCCCGGATACGGCAGACCCATCATCTTGGCGGTCTTGTCGAAGGCTTCGCCGGCGGCATCGTCCAGCGTGTCGCCCAGAATGGTGTAGTCGCCGATGGCCTTGACCTGCACCAGCAACGAATGCCCGCCGGACACCAGCAGCGCCACGAATGGAGGTTGCGGCGGATCTTCCTCCAGCAGCGGCGCGAGCAGGTGGCCTTCCATGTGGTGCACGCCAAGTGCCGGCACACCCAGGCCCCAGGCCAGCGCGCGGCCGGTGCAAGCGCCCACCAGCAAGGCGCCGACCAGGCCCGGCCCGGCGGTGTAGGCCACGCCACCCAGGTCGTGCACGCCCAGGCCGGCGTCGGCCAGTACGTGGCGAATCAGCGGCAGCAGCTTGCGCACATGGTCGCGACTGGCCAGCTCCGGCACCACGCCGCCGTATTCGGCGTGCAGCTTGATCTGGCTGTACAGCGTATGTGCCAGCAGGCCACGGCCGGGAGCGTCCGGCTCCCAGCGCAGCAGGGCGACGCCGGTCTCGTCGCACGAGCTTTCGATGCCCAGGACTGGCTTGACAAAAGATGACTTTGAAAATTCTTCGGTATGCACGGTATAATTCGCGGCTCACCCTATGAATACTTCCCGTATCCGCGGGAAGGTTACCACCTGGAGTTTCCATGCCCAACGTCAAAGTCCGCGAGAACGAGCCGTTCGAGATTGCACTGCGTCGTTTCAAGCGTACCTGCGAGAAGGCCGGTGTCCTTGCCGAGACGCGCAAGCGCGAGTTCTACGAAAAGCCGACCCAGGAGCGCAAGCGCAAGCGCGCTGCCGCCGTCAAGCGCCACCTGCGCCGCCTGTCGCGCGATGTCTCCCGCAAGGTGCGGATGTACTGATCTTTGCCGGCGCCTTCGCGCCGCGGATCCACGGCTGGCGCCGTTCGCGCTGCCGCCTGCAGATCGTCCAAGCCGGTGTTGTCGCAAGGCAACGCCGGCTTTGTCGTTTCCGTTGTTGCCCTTTGCTCGCCGCCGGCGAGCCCCACCATCGAGGCCGTCATGACACTCAAACAGCAGCTTACCGAAGACATGAAGACCGCCATGCGCGGCGGCGACAAGGCGCGCCTGGGTGTGATCCGGCTGATGCTGGCGGCGATCAAGCAACATGAGGTTGACGAGCGCGTCGAGCAGACCGACGCCATGGTGCTGGCCACGCTGGAGAAGATGCTCAAGCAGCGGCGCGACTCGATCCAGCAATACAGTGCGGCGAATCGTGAGGATCTGGCCGCGGTCGAGCGCGCGGAAATGCTCGTGATCGACGCCTACCTGCCGGCCAAACTCGACGAGGCGGAACTCGACCAACTGATCACCGCCGCCATCGACAGCACCGGCGCGAGTTCGCCGCGCGACATGGGCAAGGTGGTGGCCGCGGTCAAGGACAAGGCCGCCGGCCGCGCTGACATGGCCGTGGTATCGGCCAAGATCAAGGCACGCCTGGCCGGTTGAGGCGCCGCATATCCGGACACTGCGGCATGCGCCGCTGTCACAAATCAGCTGTTACGCTCGCTTCCATCATGGCCCAAGCATCGTGCGCGGGCCGCGCAGGAGAAGCACCATGCTGAAGTGGGCCATCATCTTCGCCCTCGTGTCACTGGTCACCGGCTGGCTGGGCTTTGGCTCGTTGTCCGGCGCCACCGCCACCATTGCCAAGGTGTTGTTCGGCATCTTTGTCATACTTTTTGCGCTGGCTGTGCTCGCGGTGGTCGGCGTCTTCCATCTGTTTTGACCGGCCAGCCGCTCCATTCAGGGCGGCACCAGCCGCTCCGGTAGAATGGGCCGCCTATGGGCGGCCTCATTCCCGACAGCTTCATTGATGACCTGCTGACCCGCGTCGACATCGTCGATGTGATCGAGCGGCGCGTCCCGTTGAAAAAGGCCGGGCGCGAATGGATGGCCTGCTGCCCGTTCCACAACGAGCGCTCACCGTCGTTTTCAGTCAGTCCCGCCAAACAGTTCTACCACTGCTTCGGTTGCGGCGCGCACGGCAGCGCGATCAAGTTCCTGATGGAGTACGACCGCCTGGAATTTCCCGACGCGGTCGAGGAACTGGCGCAAACGGTCGGCCTGAAGGTCCCGCGCGAAAGCCGCCGCGATGCACCCGGCGAAGACCGCAGCGGCCTGTACACGCTGCTCGACGCCGCCGCCAGCTGGTACGCCACGCAGTTGCCGCGCAGCGCCGAGGCGCAAGCCTATTGTCGCGAGCGCGGACTGGATGCCGATACCATCGCCCGCTTTCGCCTCGGTTGGGCGCCGGCCGGTTACGAGGGGGTAATCAAGGCACTGGGCAATGACGAGCAACGCCTGCGCTGGCTGACCGAGGCAGGCATGGTGGCGCGCGGTGAACGCGGCAGCGGCTACGACCGCTTCCGTGAGCGGCTGATGTTTCCCATCCTAGATCGTCGCGGCCGCGTCATCGCCTTCGGCGGCCGGATCATCGCCAGCGCAGCGCCGGCCACGGATCAGGCGACCGCAACCGCATCGGCCGCGCCCGAGCGCGGGCCCGGCCCCAAATATCTCAACTCGCCCGAGACCCCGCTGTTCCACAAGGGCCGCGAGCTGTTTGCGCTGTGGCAGGTACGCCAGGCCAACCCGAGCCTGGCACGCATACTCGTGGTCGAGGGCTACATGGATGTGATCGCGCTGCACCAGGCAGGCCTGCCCATCGCGGTGGCCACGCTGGGCACGGCGACCACGCCCGAGCACACCGAGGTGTTGTTTCGCGCCGCGCCTGACGTGGTGTTCTGTTTTGACGGTGACCGCGCTGGCCGGGCGGCGGCGTGGAAGGCGCTCGATGCCGCGCTGCCCCGACTGCGCGACGGTCGCCAGGCCTGGTTCCTGTTCTTGCCCGAGGGCGAAGACCCGGATTCGCTGGTGCGCAAGGAAGGCAAGGCCGGGTTCGAGCAGCGCATGGCCGCAGCCATGCCACTGTCGGATTATTTCTTCAACGAGCTGTCGCATGACGTGGACACCAGCAGCCTGGATGGTCGCGCACGCCTGGCCGAGCGCGCGCGCCCACTGCTGGCCAAGCTGCCCGACGGCGCGTTTCGCGACCTGATGGGCGAGGAACTGGAAAAACGCTCCGGTGCCCGCGCGTTGGCGGCGGCACCCGCGGCGGCACACACGCAGCCGCGCCCGCCGGCGCATCGCAGCCTGGTGCGCAGCGCGATCACGCTGCTGCTGGCGCAGCCGGCGCTGGCCGAGCAAGTGGACACGCCCTACGCCTTCCTCGCCCTGGAGCAGCCCGGCGTCAGCGTGCTGGCCGAACTGCTGGAGCAGGCGCGTTCGCGCCCGGGCATCAACCCGATGATGCTGGTCGAACACTTTGCCGGTCGCCCCGAACACCCGGTGCTGCAACGGCTGTTGACCGCCACGGCGGTGGGCGACGCCGAGAGCCAGGCTGCGGAATTCCACGCCGCCCTGCAACGCATGCAGGACCAGGCGGTGGCGCAGCGCCGCGCCGCGCTGACCAGCAAGAGTCGCGTTGGCCCGCTGGACGCGGCGGAAAAAACCGAGCTGCGCCAGTTGCTGGCTGCGCGCGCGCAGCCGCCTTCCACGCCGGCATGAGCCCAGCTTCCCACCCGTCGGCGCGCGGCTCGCGCGCCGCCTGCGCGCCGCGCTCGTACCATGCACGTTTGAGGTCGCCAGCGCCCGCCGGCGCGCCCTATCGAGATGTCGATGGATTTGCTTGACAGCCTGATCAACCTGTTCGCGCAAAACGGTTACGTCGCGGTGTTCATCGCATTGATGATCTGCGGTACCGGGCTGCCGCTACCGGAGGACATCACTCTGGTTGCCGGCGGCGTGATCGCGGGCCTGGGCTATGCCAACGTGCACGTCATGCTGGGCGTGACCATGGTCGGCGTGCTGCTGGGCGACAGCGGCATGTTCCTGATGGGGCACTACTTCGGCGCGCGCATATTGAAGTGGCGACTAATCGCCTGGCTGCTGCCGCCGGCACGCTACGCCAAAGTGCAGTGCCAGTTCGAGCGCTACGGCAACCGGCTGATGTTCTTCGCCCGATTCCTGCCTGGCATGCGTACGGCCGTCTACATCACCGCCGGCACTACGCACCGCGTGTCGTTCCTGCGCTTCCTGCTGCTGGACGGCTTGGCGGCATGCATCAGCGTGCCGATTTGGGTGTACCTGGGTTACTTCGGCGCAGACAACCACGAGTGGCTGATGATGTGGTTGCGCCGCGGCAAGAGCAGCCTGTGGGTGGCCGGAGGCCTGCTGCTGGTGCTGGTACTGGTGCTGTGGTGGCGACGTCGCCGCGCCGCGCGCACGGCCGGCGGTGCCAGCTGAGCTGAAGCAACGCCTGCGACGGGTTGGCCCCGCGCGCGCGACCCACCTCAGCGCTCGCGGCTACAACCAGCGCCGGTAGCGGCGAATGTAAAGCATCTTGACCACCTGCGTCAGCGCGCAGTAACCGAGCAGCGTCAGCGCCAGCCAGGCGTAGTACACCGCTGGCAATGCAACCATGCCCAGGTGCGCACCAATCGCGCTGCCGGGGATCAGCGCGCCAATGAGGATGATGCCGGCAGTCAGTGCGATCACTGGCGCCGCAGCCATGCTGCGCACGAAAGGCGCGCGCCGGGTACGGATCATGTGCACGATCAGCGTCTGCGAAGCCAACCCCTCGATGAACCAGCCCGACTGGAACAACGCTTGCCGGGCCACCGTATTGGCGCCGAAGTAGTGCCACATCAGCCAGAACGTGGTGAGGTCGAAGATCGAGCTGACCGGTCCGATCCACACCATGAAGCGCGCAATGTCGCCGGCGTCCCAGCGCTTGGGCTGGCGCAGGTATTCCTCGTCCATGCGGTCGAACGGGATGGACAGCTGCGAGACGTCATACAGCAGGTTCTGCACCAGGATCTGCAGCGGCAGCATCGGCAGGAACGGCAGGAAGGCGCTGGCCACCAGCACGCTGAACACGTTGCCGAAGTTGGAGCTGGCCGTCATCTTGATGTACTTCATGATGTTGCCGAACGTCGCGCGCCCCTGCAGCACGCCCTGCTCCAGCACCAGCAGGTCCTTTTCCAGCAGGATGATGTCGGCCGACTCGCGCGCGATGTCGGTGGCGGTATCCACCGATATGCCGACGTCCGCGTCATGCAGGGCGGGCGCGTCATTGATGCCATCGCCGAGGAAGCCGACGGTGTGGCCGGCGCGTTGCAACGAACGCACCACGCGCGACTTTTGCGACGGTGACATCTTGGCGAACACCGTGACGCGCGGCACCAGCGCATCGAGCGTCGCATCGTCGAGCGTCTCGATGTCGGCACCTTGCACCGCGTGGCTCACATCCAGGCCGACCTCGCGGCAGATCCTGGCGGTGACCACGGCGTTGTCTCCGGTGACCACCTTCACGGCCACACCGTGTCGGTGCAGGGCACGGATGGCGGCGGCGGCGGACGCCTTGGGCGGGTCCAGGAATGCCAGACAGCCCACCGCGACCAGGCCGCTTTCATCGGCCACGCCATATGTGCGCGAGTGCTCGCGGTCATGCCGCACGGCCACCACCAGCACGCGCAGGCCATCGGCATTGAGCGTGCGCGTCGTCGCGCGGATTGCCTGCCGGCGCGCTTCCGTCAGCGGCCGCACACCAGCGGCCGTCTGCTCATGCGCGCAGATCGACAGCATTTCCTCCACCGCGCCCTTGCAGATCAACAACTGCTCGCCGCCGCCGTCGCTCACCACCACCGACATGCGCCGGCGCTGGAAGTCGAACGGGATCTCGTCGATCACGCGGTACCGCGCCGCGCCCGCCTCCAGCTCGCGATGCGCCAGCACCGCCTTGTCCATGAGGTTCTTCAGACCGGTCTGGAAGCGGCTGTTGAGGTAGCCCAGCAACAGCGCCTCGCGCGACGGCTGGCCGTCCAGGTCCAGGTGTCGCTCCAGCACGATGTGGTCTTGCGTCAGGGTACCGGTCTTGTCCGTGCACAGCACGTCCATCGCGCCGAAGTTCTGGATGGCGTTGAGCCGCTTGACCACGACCTTGCGTCGGGACATCGCCATGGCGCCCCGCGCCAGGTTGGCGGTGACGATCAGCGGCAGCATTTCCGGCGTCAACCCCACCGCGATCGACAGTGCGAACAGGAACGCCTGGGTCCAGTCGTGCTTGTCCAGCCCGTTGATCAGGAATACCACCGGCACCATCACCGCCATGAAGCGGATCAGCAGCCAGCTCACCGAACGCACCCCGCGGTCGAAGCTGGTCTGCACCCGCACGCCACTGACATCGTGCGCGAGCGTGCCCAGGTAGCTGGCCGTGCCGGTGGCCAGCACCACTGCACTGGCGGTGCCGCTGACCACGTTGCTACCCATGAAGCAGATCGTCGGCAGGTCCAGCGCGCCCGGCATCTGCGCGTCCTCCACGGCGCCGCCGGGCGCAAACTTCTCCACCGGTACCGACTCGCCGGTAAGGATCGCCTGGCTGATGAAAAGGTCCTTGGCCGACAGCAGGCGCAAGTCGGCCGGCACCATGTCGCCGGCGGCCAGATGCACGATGTCGCCAGCCACGAGTTCGCGCACCGGCACTTCGATGCGCGCGCTGTGGTCGTCCGCCGCGCGGCGCGTTACGGTGGCCGTGTTGCGCACCATCGCCTTGAGCCTTTCCGCCGACCGCGACGAGCGATATTCCTGGCTGAAGCCCAGCAGCACGCTGATGGCGACCATCACCGCGATGATCACCGGCCCGGTCAAATCCTCCGCGTCACTGGCGATCTGCACTACCGCCAGCAGCAGCAGGACGACGATGAACGGATTGCGGAAGGCGTGCAGCAACTGCCGCGACCAGTGTACGGGGCGCTCGCGTGCGACCTCGTTGGGTCCATCGCGCTCCAGTCGCGTCTCGATCTGCTCCGCACCCAGCCCGGCGTGCGTTGTTTGCAGGGCGTCCAGCAGCGCACCGTTGGCGAGCCAGGCGGCCGCGGACGCCGTCGCGGTCGATGAGGTGGCCCGGGCACTTGCGGCAGGCACGCGCCGGTGAAAGCTCGGCATGTGCATCACGCGCTCAGGCAGCGCGGGATGAAACAGGCTCGTGGCACGCCAGACCCGGACCATCCATCGCAGTATCTGCGTGGTTTGCGGCCGGCATGTCTGCGTGCGCCGGCCGCGACTGGGGTACGGTCACGACAAAGCGCCGCTCGGCGGCGGCGGCTTTGCGGCGGCGGCACAACGTGCCCGCGCGACGCAGGAACCACAGAGTGAAGTAGTTCATCGGCCTGTCCTCGGCAACGCCAGCGGCGGCGTCCGGGCGTGGCCGGTTCCGCTATCCGATGCGGCAACCTACCAGCCGCAGGCGAACGCTGCAGGCGGTCAACAAGATGTAAAGCGACGCCGGCATCCGATGCGTGCGGGTGCCGACATGGCGACTGGGATAGACGTCCATATGCCTCTAGGGGTCTGCAACACGGTGCCGTCGCGGCAAATGCTGCCGCGCGGCGGGCGTATTCTGCGGCGCGCCAGCGACGCGGTCAACGCGCGAGTTCTTGCGTCAGCCCGCCGATACCAGCGGGGCCACCAGCCAGTGGTCGGCCAGCAGGAACGCGAACAGCCACATCAGGTACCAGATGGAGTACTTGAAGACCTTCATCGCGTACAGCTCGTCGGGCGGGTTGAGCAGGCGCACGGCGTACCAGAGGAAGGCCAGGCCCAACCCCAGCGCCCCCAGCAGGTAGATCCAGCCACTCATGCCGGTAAGTGCCGGCAACAGCGTGACCAGCACCAGCATGATCGTGTAGAACAGGATGTGCCAGCGGGTGAACACCACGCCGTGGGTGACCGGCAGCATGGGTATTTCCGCGCGCGCGTAGTCGTCGCGGCGAAAGATCGCCAGCGCCCAGAAATGCGGCGGCGTCCAGACGAAAATGATGAGGCACAGCTGCAGCGCGTACGGGTGCAGTGCGCCGGTGACAGCCGTCCAGCCCAGGATTGGCGGAATGGCGCCGGCCAAGCCGCCGATGACGATGTTCTGCGGCGAGGCGCGTTTGAGGAACGCGGTATAGATCACCGCGTAGCCGATCAGCCCGACAAGGGTGAGCACCGCGGTGAGCGTGTTGACCCACAGTGCGAGCACGACCATCGAGGCAATGCCAAGGGCGAGAGCAAACGCGAACGCCTGCCGCGCGCTGAGGCTGCCGGTGGCCAACGGCCGGTGCAACGTTCGCACCATGACCTTGTCGATGCGCTGGTCGATCAGCTGGTTGAACGCCGCGGCAGAGGACGACGCCAGCCAGATGCCAATGGTGCCGAACAACACTGGCCGCCACGGCGGTAGGCCGGGCACGGCCAGGAACATGCCGATGACCGCGCAGAACACCAGCAACGCGACGATGCGCGGCTTGGTCAGTTCGTAGTATTCGTGCAGCACGTTCATCAGCGTCGCCCCAGCGACAGGAACATCGCCTCGTCGTGTCGGCGCTGCGTGCGCGCCAGCGTGGCAAGCAAGGTCAGCAGCAGCACCGCGGCCATGCCGTTGTGCGCGGTAGCCACCGCCAATGGCAGGCCGAAGTAGACGTTGCTGATGCCAAGCAATACCTGGCACACCAGCGCCAGCGCGATCAGCATGCCCAGGCCACGCAGTCCGCGCGCCGCCGCAACCAGCGCCAGAATGGAAAGGTAGGCAAACACCACCAGCGCGCCAAACCGGTGCGTGATCTGGATGGCGCTGCGCGCGGCCATGTCCAGCACGCCACCTTCGTAATTGACGCCGATGCCACGCCACAGCACGAAACCCTCGTGGAAATCCGTGGCCGGCCACCATTGCCC
>JBDTIE010000276.1:0-5849 GCA_039936515.1 Rhodanobacter sp.
ATCGGCGCAGGCACGGCCCGGCGAGCTGGCTGGGCAGCCGCATCCTTCCGATCCGGACACTTGAGGGCGATGAATCGCGCAAGTTCACTGGCAAGCACGGCAGGCGCCGACGTTCTGGAGCGCATCCTTGATGCGCCCAGCGGCCTGGTGGTGCTTGATTGCGTCGATGCGCGCGCTTCGCTGGTGCAGTTTCGCGACCTGGCGCGGCGCAGTGGCCAGGCCTTGTACCTCTGGGAGCCGAGCAGAGGCATGAGCAGCCTGCGCGACATGCAGGGTCGCTTCCCCGATTGTCAGAGCCTCGGCAGCGCCTTGCGCTTCATGCGCCAGAGCATGCATTTCGGCGTGTACTTCCTGCTCGGCGTGGAGCTGCCGCTGGCCGCCAGCGAGGCCAAACTGCTGCGGCAGCTGGCATGCGCCCCGACTGGTCATGTACGCCGGGTCGTCATGTTGAGCGCGCCGGCCACGTTGGTGGAACACTTCGGCGACATCGCGCTGCGCCTGCATTACGACAATGCGCCTGCGCGACGAGTACGCATGCGCGACGGCCGCTGGCTCGCCGATGGCTGAGGAGTTGGCCGAGGGCATTCTCATCGTTGCCGATGCGCACGACTTGCGTCGGCAGTTGTTCGATGTGCTCGATCGTGCCGGCTGGGCGCCCATCTACTGCGCGCGCAGCGCGCTGCATGCGGCCACGTTGCTGCATGACCAGCCGCCGCTGGAATGGATACTGCTGGCAGCAGGAGCCGACCTGGTCCCCGCGCGCCGGTCATGTGCGCAAGTACGTCGTATCCCCGCCGGCGTAGATGCGGCGCTGCTGGTCATTGTCGAAGATGGGGTGACACCGTCGGCAGAGAGCCTTCCGGGTGGAACGCAGGCGTGGCTGCACGCGGCGCAGATCGAAGCTGAGTTGCTGCCGCGCTTGCGGGAGGCCGGGCTGGCCTCGGCACGCAGCGGCCAGCCGGCGACCGATGCCACCGCAGCGCTGCGCCTGCTGGCACGGTTGAGCGCTACGGCCACCGGCATCCAGTCGCATGAAGCGGCTGCGCAGCTACTCGTGGACGGGCTCAATCTGGACTACCTCGCGCTGTGGTCGGCACGCGCGGAGGACGGCGGCGAGCCGCTGCAACTGCTGCAGATCTCCAGCGGCAGCGAGTCGGCGTGGATTCCCGCACCGCTGCAGACGTGCCTGCAAACGGTTCTTGGAGGCAAGACCCTGCTGTACCCGCTGGCGACCGAGCGCGTGGCGCTGGTTGATCCGCTTCTGCAACAGCTGGGGCTGACTGGATTCATCGGCTTGCCATTGCTGGACGACCGACGTGACGTCATCGGTGCGCTGCTGGTCGGCAGTCGCCGGCCACTACCGGGCGTGGATGTCATGGAGCCGATGCTGCGCTGCGCGGCCGCGCGCTTCGCGCATGGCCTGGAAATGCAGCGCACACGCGAGCAGGGTCGCTCCGAAGGCTTGATGGATACGCTCACCACGCTGCCCAACCGACTGCTGTTCAACGACCGGTTGGCAACCATATTGCGCGAGGCCACGCGCAACGGCGAGAGTTTCGCCGTGTTGCTGGTCGATATCGACCATCTGACGGCGATCAATGAACGCCATGGCCACCTTGCCGGCGACGAAGTGTTGCGTCAGATGGCGCGGCGGTTGTGCGCGTGCATTCGCGCCTCCGATACGGTGGCGCGCTACGCTGGCGACGAGTTCACCGTCATCCTGCGTCATATCATCAAGATCGACGATGTATTGCGCATTGCCGAGAAGATATTGCAGGCTACGGCCGCCGAGGTGGACCTGGTCGACGGCGTCTTGGTGCGGGCGACCGTCTCCGCCGGCATCAGCGTGTTCCCGGATGACGCCGGTGATGCCGATTCGCTGCTGAAGCATGCCGACGTGGCGATGCACGCGGCCAAGCGCCTGGGACGGGACAATTTCCAGATATACGAAGCCAGCGTCGATCGCGCGCGCAAACACGGCATGGCGTTGCGCTCGCGGCTGCGCCATGCCCAGGCCAACGGCGAGTTGCGCGTGGTGTACCAGCCGCAGGTGGACACGCTCACCGAGGATATCGTCGGCATGGAGGCACTGGTGCGCTGGGAGCACCCGGAGCTTGGCCTGGTGAGTCCGACAACCTTTATCCCGCTGGCTGAAGAGACCGGCCTTGTCGTGTCCATCGGCGAATGGGTGCTGCGCACCGCGTGCAAGCAGGCCCAGGCGTGGCAGCAGCGTTACGGCCTGCGCCTGCGCTTGGGCGTCAACCTGTCGGCGGTGCAGTTGATGGAACCGGCGCTGCTGGAGACCGTGATGCGCGCCCTGCACGACACGTGCCTGGAACCTGGCCTGCTTGAGTTGGAGATCACCGAGAGCATCAACGTCAGGACCATTCCGGCACTTGTCGAGACCCTGCACGCCCTGCACGAGCTCGGTTGCCGCATTGCCATCGATGATTTCGGTACTGGCGCGGCGTCGCTGGACTACCTGCGCCGACTGCCCGCCGATCGCATCAAGGTCGACCAGAGCTTCGTGCGCAATATCGGCGTGGACCCGGACGACGAGGCCATTGTGCGGGCCACAATCGACATGGCCCACCGCCTGAAGCGCGCAGTCGTGGCCGAGGGCGTGGAAACCGAGCAGCACCTGCAGTTCCTGCGGGCCGAGCATTGCGACGAGCTGCAGGGTTACCTGTTCGCGCGGCCGTTGCAGCCAGCGAGCTTCGATGCCTTGCTGGCCGAACGCGAGCACCTGCTGCAATTGGCGGTGTCGTGACCGACTTGAGCTGCCCGTTGTTGACCCCATGATTGACCAGTTGCGCCGATGCCACGTCAGGCGCGGTGCAGCCCGGTCGCGCTAGCCTGACCGCGTCCGCACCAGTGGCCGGATGGCATGTTGGTGGTTTCCCCGGGTTTGGCAATGGATAACGGCATTGACGATGGACGCGGCCCGCATGGGCGAAAACGAACTCGATCGCGCGCTGGTAAAGCGCGTGCAGGATGGCGACAAGGGCGCCTTCGACTTGCTGGTGCGCAAGTACCAGCACAAGTTGATCGCGCTCATTTCGCGCTACGTGCGCGGTCACGCCGAATGCGAGGACATCGCCCAAGAGGCCTTCATACGTGCCTGGCGCGCAATCGGCGCCTTCCGTGGCGACAGTGCGTTTTACACGTGGCTGTACAAGATTGCGGTCAACACCGCCAAGAACCACCTGGTGGCGATGAGGCGGCGCCCGCCCGCCGACGATGTGGATGCCGATGACGCCGCGTTCATGGCTGGCGCCGAGCGCATGCACGACAACGCCACGCCTGAGCACGAAATGATGCGCCAGGAAATTGAACAATCGGTGTTTTCCACTGTCCAAGCCTTGCCCGAGGAATTGCGCACCGCAATCACCTTGCGCGAAGTGGATGGCTTGAGTTACGAGGAGATTGCCCACGCCATGGGTTGTCCAATCGGCACGGTGCGTTCGCGGATCTTCCGCGCTCGCGAGGCCATTGACGAAAAACTGCGGCCGCTCCTGTCGGACCGCGAGGACCAGGCATGAACGCTACCCCGACCGATCCCAGCCGCACGCCACTGCCGCCCACACCGGCGGCCCGCGAGCAGAGCGCGCGCGAAGCCCTGTCCGCGGCCATGGACGACGAGTTGCCCGCGCAGGAGTTGCGATTCCTGCTGCGCGCTCTCGATCATGACGCGGAATTGCAACACGCCTGGACGCGCTACGAGTTGATGCGCGACGGCCTGCGCGGAAGCTTGCCTGGAACGCGCGCGTCCAGCGATTTCAGCGCGCGCGTCAGTGCCTTGTTGACCGCCGAGTCCGTGGCGTCCACGCCGCGGCGTCGGCATTGGTTGCGCTGGTCCGCCGGTGGCGCCATTGCTGCCAGCGTCGCGGCTGCCACCTTGATGATCGGCCAGCCTGCGGGAGATCCGGAGCGGGCGGTGGCCACACAGGCTGTCGAGGCCAATACCAGCACCGTTGCCGACGCGGACCCCACGCACGCCTGGGCCGTGCCGTCGGCAGTACCGCCATGGCTGAGCGGCAACGCCGCCGGCTTGCTCAGCCAGCGCGCGTCAGCGACCATGCCCTCGCCATTGCGCGGCACGGCGGTCTTGCAGCCTTCCCGCGGCGCGTTCCCGTCATTGGCTGGCTACCGTACGCTGGACAACGCCGACGGCAGCTATTTGCTGCTGCTTGATCCAGCCCAGGCCGCCAGTATTGGCGCGCCGCAGCGCTCTGCTGTCGGCGGCCAATAGCGCCGCCCGGCCATTGCCTCGCAGGCGATGGCTTGCTGAGCGCCGGTCACCTTCGACAACTGATCGGCCGACAACTGATCGACGCGATCGCGCCGCGCGCGTCCAGAATGTAACCACGTCCACACTCCGGAGGATCCATGAATCCAAAGCTTCTGCGCCACTTGGCGTGCGCCCTGTTGCTGGGCTCGGTTGGCACCTTTGGCGTGCACGCGCAAACCCCCGTCGCGGCCAGTTCGCTGCCGGATTTCACGGGCATCGTGCAGAAGAACGCGCCAGCGGTCGTGCACGTGGAGGCGCGCTACGACAGCGGCCGCACGCCGGCGTCACGCCCTGGCGCACGCGGCCCGGGCATGCCCGGCGGCCCGCAGGACGAAATTTTGCGCCGCTTCTTCGGCATGCCGGACATGCCCGCTCCGCAGCAGCGCGGGACGTCCGTGGGCTCGGGTTTCATCATCTCCAGCGACGGCTATGTCCTTACCAACAACCATGTGGTGGCCGGCGCTGACAAGGTGACCATCCGGCTGCAGGACCGGCGCACGCTTACCGCGCGGGTGATCGGCACCGATCCCACCTATGACATAGCCCTGCTCAAGATCGACGCCGGCGGCAGCCTGCCGGCGCTGACCATCGGCGACTCGCGCAACCTCAGGCCGGGGCAATGGGTGCTGGCCATCGGCTCACCGTTTGGCTTCGATTACACCGTGACCCAGGGCATTGTCAGCGCGGTTGGCCGCAATCTGGGTGAACGCGACCAGGCGTACACCTCGTTCATCCAGACCGACGTGCCGATCAACCGCGGCAATTCCGGCGGCCCGTTGTTCAACCTGCAGGGGCAGGTGGTAGGCATCAATTCGCAGATCTATTCCAACACCGGGGCGTATTCTGGCGTGTCGTTTTCCATCCCGATCGACGTGGCGATGAACGCCGTGCAGCAGATCAAGAGCAAGGGCTACGTTTCGCGCGGCATGCTCGGAGTGATGGTGCAGGCGGTGGATGACAACATCGCCAGCACCTTCAAGCTCGACAATGGCACCGGTGCGGCGGTGGTGGATGTCACGCCCGACAGCGGCGCGGCCAAGGCCGGCCTGCGCGCCGGCGACATCATCCTTGAATACGGCGGTCGTCCCGTGCAGCAATCCTCCGACCTGCCGCCGATGGTGGGCATGAGCAAGCCCGGCAGTTCGGTGCCGGTCGTGATCCTGCGCGACGGCAAACGGCAGACGGTGCAGGTCACCATCGGCGAGACCCCGCGTGATCAGCGTGGCGTCAGCAATCCCGAGATCGCCGGCGATGGCGCAGCCAGTGGCTCGGCTGCGCTAGGCCTGGACGTGAAGGCGCTGGACGCGGACACGCGCAAGCAAATGGGCCTGGGCGCTGACCAGGGCGTGATCGTCAGTGACGTCACCGGTGCGGTGGCGGGGCAGGCCGGCTTGCAAGCCGGCGACGTGATCCTCATGGTCGGCCAGCAGCGAGTGGGCAGCGTGGCGGCGTTCGAGACCGCGACCAAGGCGATCAAGCCCGGCAGCACGGTTTTGCTGCTGGTGCGCCGCGGCGAGCAGAGCAGTTTCATCGGGCTGACGGTGCCGGCGGCGAAGTA
>JBDTIE010000277.1:0-4472 GCA_039936515.1 Rhodanobacter sp.
GCACGAGGCGTGGAATCACAGCGACGAGACCCGGGTCATGCTGATCCTGGACACCTGGAACCCCGACCTCACGGCAATCGAGCGTGAGGCCGTCACCGATCTGGTCGGAGCTATTGGGGATTTCAACCGCGAGTGCGAAGTTCCGATACCAAAGGGCTGATGCCAGTCCCAGAGCGCGGCATGCGCGTCGCCTCCGCTCGGTGCGACGGAATCAGTAGCGCGGCACGCCAACGTCAACTTCACTCGCCCACGCGTCCCTGCCACCTTCGATGTTGTGCACGTTGCTGAAGCCGTGGGCGGCGAAGCGCTCGGCCATGGCGCGGCTGGTCGTGCCGTGGTGGCAGATGAAGGCGAGCGCGGTGTCGCGCGGCAGGTTGGCGAGGGCGTCGTAGCCTTCGTCTTCCAGGATGCGAGCTTGTGCCAGTGGCGCGGCCTGCGCGCGGCCCGCGGCCGGACGCACGTCGATCAAAGTGATGTCATGGCTATCCAGTCGCTCTTTGAGTTGCTGCACGCTCATGGCGGTGACGGACTGCGCGCCGGGAAATTTCAGGCTCAGGCCTTCACCCTGCACGGTCGACACCCAGTCGATGACGATGCCCTTGGCGCGCTGCGCGCTGGCGGGGTCGAAATGCACTTCGATGCCGTTGGCGTGGGCAACGATGTCGTGTTCGCCGGCGGGTGCAAGCTGGAAGCCCGCGCCATGATCGCTACCGATTTCCAGGTGCAGTGCCACGTCCTGCGCGTGACTTGTGCCGTCGCGGATGGCAGCGGCGGCGGCGTCGGTGATGTTGATTTGCGGCGGCGTGCGATCGGGCGCGGCCAGGCCGAACAACGTGTGCAGTTCGCCGCTGGTGTAGAGCTGGTGGATGATGTCCGCGCCGCCGATCAGCTCGCCGTCAACGTACAGCTGCGGGATGGTCGGCCAGTCGCCGTAGGACTTGATGCCGTCACGGATTTCGGCGTCTTGCAGTACGTCGACGGTGTGATAGTCGGGCAGCAATTCGTTGAGCGTGTTGGTTGCGGCGGCGGAGAAGCCGCACATGGGCTGGGCGCGGTCGCCTTTCATGAACAGCACGACGCGGTGATCGTGGAGCACGGTTTCAATGCGTTCGCGCGTGGCGGTGTCGAGGGACATGGGAGGCTCCGGCAAATAATGCCGATGATACAGCTCAGCAGTGAAATGGCCGCTCAGCTCGCCGCCAGCGCAGCACGCGCGGCGGGCAGGATGCGGGCGCTCCACAGGCGGTACTGCGCGCTGTCCGGATGCAGGCCATCAGCGGCGAGCAGGTGTCCGTGCTGGCGCGACAGGTCGGTCACGTCGCACCAATGCGCGCCGCGATGCGCTGTCTGCGCGCGGGCATCGGCGTTGTAGGCATCCAGCTGCCGCGCGATGTCGGGCGCGTCACGGTTATTGGCGGTGGCGAACGGAGTCGTGCCCCAATCAGGAATGGACACAACCACCACGCGCCGCGCGTCGTTGCCGGCCAGCGCAATTGCGCTGGCGAGCAGAGCGGCGAACTGCTGTCGATAGCCGGCCACGTCCTGCCCGCGGTACTGGTCGTTGACACCGATCTGCAAGGTGACCAATGCGTACGGTGGCGCCAGCGTCGCCGCGTCCATGCCGCGGCCGAGTTCCTCACACGTCCAGCCGGTCATGGCGATGATCTGCGGATCCGCCACCATGTTGCCTTTGGCGCGCAGCCGCGCGGCGAGCTGGGCAGGCCACGCGTCCGCCGCCGGCACCGCCTCGCCCACGGTGTAGGAATCGCCCAGTGCGAGAAAGCGGGGTAGGGTTGTCGTCATCGCGCCGACGAAAACCGCCGTCAGGCCAATGCCGCGCGCGAAGCGTGAGTTGGCAGCGGCTGCTCGGCGGCCATGCGCGCGAGCAGTCGTTCCATGCGCACAAAGACTTGCTGCAACTGCTCCGGTGGCGGCAGCAGGGTCAGGCGCAGGTGTCGGCTGGCAGGCACGTTGAAGCTGCTGCCGGGTACCACCAGGACCGACTCCTCTTCAAGCAGGCGCAGAGCAAAGGTGTTGTCATCGAACTGGGCAATGCGGTCTACCCGAACCTGCGGAAAGGCGTACAGCGCGCCACCAGGCGCCACCACGGAAAGGTATTGGCTGGCGCCGATGCCCTGCAGGATGACGCGCCGCGCCTCGTGCAGCCGGCCGCCGGGGGCGGTCAGGGCGCGGATCGTCGGTGCACCTTCGAGCGCTGGCGCGATCGCCCATTGCGCGGTGACGTTCGGACACAAGCGCAGTGCGGCCAGAAGTTGCAGCGCGTCGCGGTAGGCGGCGGTGTCCGCAATATTGCCGGACAAGCTCATCCAGCCCACCCGATAGCCGCAGGCGCGGTACACCTTGCTCAGGCCGCCAAAACTCAGGCACGGCACGTCTCCGGCGACCGCTGCCAGCGGCTGGAAGACGGCGTCGTCGTAGAGAATCTCGTCGTAGATCTCGTCGCACAGCAGCAGCAGGTGGTGCCGCGCGGCAATGGCGACGAGCTGTTCCAGCAGCGCCCGCGGATAGACCACGCCGGTGGGGTTGTTGGGGTTGATCAACACCAGTGCTCGCGTTTGCGGGCTGACCAGCGCCTCGATCTGCGCCGGGTCGGGCAGGTGCGCGTTCTCCGCCAGGCAGTGGTAATAGCGTGGCACGCCGTCGTTGAGGATGGTGGCGGCGCTCCACAGCGGGTAGTCCGGGCTGGGCAGCAGCACTTCGTCACCCGGCTGCAGCAGCGCGCGTAATGAAATATCGATCAACTCGCTGACGCCGTTGCCGACGAAAATGCGTTCGATACCGACATCGCGCGCACCATTGGCACGCTGGCGAACGGCAATGGCTTCGCGCGCTTCTTCCAGGCCCTGCTCGTGCCCGTACGCAGCGCTGTCGCCAAGATGCGCGGCAACGGCTTGGCGCAGGTGCGCCGGCGCCTCGAAGCCGTAACGTCCCGGGTTGCCAATGTTGAGCTTGATGATGTCGCGACCGGCGGTTTCCAGCTCGCGCGCGCGGCGCGTCAGGGCACCGCGGATTTCGTAGCGAACCTGGGACAGGTGGGCGCTGGGGAGAACGGGCAGCAAGACGGCGTTCCTTTGGTAGATGACGAGCGCGCGACCGTGGCCGCCGGAAACGTGATCCTAACAGCGCAACCAGTACCTGCGGCAGTGCAGCACGCATTCATGCCGCACCACTGGCGTGCAGGCATAATCGGCAAAACCGTGTAGACAGAACCCGCATGAGCGACGCCGAAACGATTGCCCGCCTGCGCCGTATCGGCTGGCGTGGAGACACCCTGCCGCAGTCGCCGCGACGCCTGGCGCGCGTGGTGGTGCAGCATCGGGCCGGGTATGAGTTGCATGACGGGGCGACGCTGTTTGGCGCGCAGCCGGATGGCTATTTCCTCAAGCGCGGCATCGACCCCACCGAGCGGCCGGTGGTTGGCGATTTCGTCGTCGTGGAAGCGGGCAGTCCGCCGCACATCGTGCGCGTGGAGCCGCGGCGCAGCGTGCTGTCGCGTGCCGCCGCTGGCGAGCGCTACGACCGACAGATCATCGCCAGCAACATCGACTATGTGCTGATCCTCACCGGCCTGGATGGGGACTTCAACCCCGCGCGCATCGAGCGCTACCTGACCTTGACCGAGGGCTCCGGTGCGCAGCCGGTGATCGTGCTGAGCAAGCTCGACACCCGCACCGACGCGCAGGTGCAGATTGATGCGTTGCGCGAGCGCCTGCCCGACGGCACGCCGCTGCTGGCCCTGAACGGCAAGGACGCTGCCAGCGCCGCCGTGCTCGCGCCCTATCTCAAGCTTGGCGACAGCGCGGTGCTGGTCGGGTCCTCCGGCGCGGGCAAATCCACCCTGACCAATACGCTGGTCGGCATGGCCTCGATGGCGACCGCGGCCGTGCGCGCCAGCGACAGCCGCGGCCGGCACACTACCACGCGCCGCGCGTTGCTGCAGCTGCCCAGTGGCGGTTGCCTGATCGACACGCCGGGCATGCGCGAACTCAAGCTCACCGGCGAGGAAAACCTCGATCTGTTCGCGGATATCGACGTGCTGGCCGAGCGCTGCCGTTTTGCCGATTGCGGTCATGGCAGCGAGCCAGGTTGCGCGGTGCAGAGCGCGCTGGACACCGGCGAACTCACCGCCGAGCGTTGGCGCAATTACCTCAAGTTGCACGACGAACGCGAGGAGCAGGCCGCGTCGCTGGAAGCACGGCTGCGGCGCCAGCGCGGGGGGCGTCCGCTGGAAAAACCGCGCGGAGTGCGCAGCAGCCGCGAGCGTGAGTGACCAGGCGGCCGTGCGGTCGGCGCAGCAACGCGTCGTATCGGCCGACGTCATGGAGCCACTGCCTGCGCGCAGACGTCATTGGTGGCCCGACGATGACTGAGGCCGCGCCGCATCGTTATGCAGCGCTCGACCAGCGGCTGCTGGCGGCGGTGCGTGGCGTGCATATCCTGTCCACCGTGGC